>QMZE01000226.1 GCA_003663025.1 Archaeoglobales archaeon | reverse complement strand
GTGGTAGAGTTGTGGTACTGGTGGCCACTAGTACTATCCGTCATAGCATGGATTGTTTACTGGATACTATGGTGGTGGGCATCAGGTAAACTAGACTACAACATAATCACGAGAATTATCGGACTACTATTCCCAGGACTAGCAACCATAGGAGAGGCAATAATCAGAAAATGAACGTTACATGCATAGTGGTCGATAATGGAGAGGATAGTCTAGAGGAGTGTATTCTCTCTTTAAGAAATCAAACATTAAAACCATACATTCTTGTGGTAGGTGGTCCGAATACAGACTACTCCCTAGCTAGAGAACTAGCAGACGACGTATTGGGTCCTGTAGAGGGTATTGGAAGAGCTAGGGTTGAAGGTGTCTTGAAATCTGATAGTCCCATGATCGTGTGTTGTGATTCCGATTCTATATACCATGAGAGCTATGTGTACTTTGTTGTAGAGGACTTGAAGTCATTTAAGGCCGTTAAGGCAGGTACAGTACTACCGAAGAGAGTTAGCCCACTAGGTATTGCAGAGATGATATTCACACCAGTAATTCCATACGAGTACACCCTGTCATTCAGAAGAGAGGACTTCTTGGATGCTGGTATCCACTTAGAGGATTATAGTGATCCTAGGGAGGATATCGGATGGTACGTGTCACTAAGACTATTTCCAATCCTAGACCCTAGACTAGTCGTTTACACTAGGATGCCTACTAGGAATGCCAAGATAATTTCTGAAATTCCACTAATACCAGTATACCTGATCAGGAGTATCGGGGTTAGGACTTAGGACTTTCTATGTCCTAGCCTTGTAGTAATAAATAAATTTTGGACATTTATATATTTTATTGATATTAAGAGGGGTGATATAGGAATGCCAATCATTCGTAGGTTGATTCGAATTGGGCGCAGTAGGGCCGTAGTATTGCCTAAGGGTTGGTTGGACTATTATGAGAGACAAGAAGGTAAGAAAATAGAAGCGGTAATCATAGAAGTTAATAGGAAGTTGACTATTGAACCATTATTTGAGATGTGAATATGTATATTGGACGATAGAGGGTATATAAAGTGATGAAAAGGAGAATACACTACATAGAGTGTATGTACTGTCATGCTAACTTCAAGAGCATAGACGATTTTAGGAGGCATTTGGAGAAGTGTGTTGTGAGAAAAAGGTTAAAGAAGGTGGTATAGAGAGTACCTCCTCTGGGAATAACTTCCTATCCTTTATCAGTTCCATCAATTCCTCGATATCCGATACGCTCATCCTATCTGGATGGATTTCCATTCTCCATGTCTTCCCATTCCATACAATCTTCTTTAGCTCGTAAAAATCACTAACATTATACTTTGAGAGAGTTTTGTAAGCACAATCAACACAGAGGAATACTCCAACATCCATCCCCCTCGTACTCTTGAACATTAACTCTACCCAATCCTCTCCATTCAATTCCTTTCTACACAACCAGCAGTTCATCAAGTTAAATATGAGAATGCACTCTTATACTTTGGGATTAAGATGAGGATAAGCGGTATCGTTAGGGATGTGAATACCAAGAGACCAATTGAAGGAGCACTAGTATCGTTCTGCGGGTTCTCGACTACAACCAACGAGAGGGGCGAGTTCACACTAGAAGTTCCATTAGGATCCGTATGTACTCTTAGGGTTACTGCTAGGGACTACTCCCCATACGAGGAACCATTACTAGTACTCTTCGACATATACAGGGAGATTGAGCTAGTACCAGTAGTACCAGTACTGAGGTGATCAAATGGACTCGTACTGGAGTATTGAGGAGTGGAATAAGATCCTAAACGTAATAGCTAGGTTTAGAGACCACTTCCTAGCACACCCACTAGTCAACTGTATAGGGATAACCAGAGTATGGAAGGGAGAGATCGGGGTACTTGGTGGTGAACCGGCAATATTCATAGGGTTAGAGAAGTATCAACCGAAGATAGAGAGCTTCATTCCCAGGTGGCTAATGGACTTCCCGACAGTCTTTAAGGAGGTTGGTAGGATAGAGATGTTGTCACAGAGGTTAGAATATGTCCCTTTAATAGCTAGGACTGAGAGGTGGAGACCTGCTCCCGGTGGTGTGAGTATTGGACATGTAGAAATTACTGCTGGTACTTTTGGATGTAGAGTGTTTGATTGGTATACAGGCAGAAGATTGATACTGTCTAATAACCATGTATGTTTTGATAGAGAAACTGAAATCCTAACCCTAAGAGGTTGGGTCAAGTTTGATGGAGTGAAATCTAGTGATCTAATTGCTACTGTAAAACCAGATAGTTGGGAAATTGAATACCAATACCCTATAGCAATTCAAAAACTTTGGTATGAAGGAGAGATGATTAGGCTCTCTAATACACATTTAGATCTCTTGGTTACTCCAGATCATAGGTTGCTGGTACGTAAGTGTTGGCAGGGTGGGGGTAAGGATTGGAAGAGGTATAGGAGAATATACAAACCAAAATTCTACATAGCCTATGCTAGGGATGTGTTCAATTACATAAAGAGTACCAATAGACCACTAGCATTTAGAGTGGGGGGATTGAAATGGAGTGGGATCTTCAAGAGTGAAACTATAACGTTTGATAAAGACTACCCCATAGATTTAATGACCAAATTCTTTGGATGGTATATTAGTGAAGGTACTTGTGGTGTAAATCCGAACCCAGAATATTGCGTTAGAATTAGAAACACAAATCCCAAATACTTAGAGGAAGTTTATGATATATTGAGGAAGTTAGGGTTTAACCCGTTTATTAATGCAAATTATAACCCTAAGACTAAGAGTGGAGGATGGGTTCATGTCAATAACAAAGCTTTGTATTCAATTGTCAGTACACTAGGTAAATCACCAGAGAGGTATGTACCATCTTGGATTAAAGCACTTCCACCTAACTTGATCTACAATTTCCTAGAGTGTTACCTTAAAGGAGATGGTGCATACTTTAGAGGAAGGTGGCAATCCTGTCTTACTTCGTCTAAGAAGTTAGCTGACGACCTACAGGAGTTGTTTCTTAAAATTGGTTGGAGTGCCAATATTAGAATAAAACAAGGAGGTTACAATCCAAATGGAACCTACTACATGCTTAACCTAAGAACCAGATTTCCTGATGTCAAAGTATACCCTGATGAGGTAAGTATTGAGTACTATAGGGGTTGGGTATACGATGTCACAGTTCCAAATGGTTTGATTATAGTGAGAAGAAATGGTAAACCAGTAGTTAGTGGAAATTGTGCCCTGAATTGGGGTACCATGAGAG
>QMZE01000225.1 GCA_003663025.1 Archaeoglobales archaeon | reverse complement strand
CTATGACCAATCATATCGTGAAATCGCAATCGTCGAGGCTGACAGCACCACCGCACCTGAAGCCGATGGTCTTTGTCCGTTTCCTCACTCCTCAACAGGCCGCCGTTCTCAAAATCCCCACTGCCCCATATCCAATCAATCGAGGCGGGTGTACACGAGGGGCAATCATCACAATAAGCCGTGCTGTAGCCGCCGCCAGGCTCATACACCCCGTCAAAAATCTCATTCAACCGAGCAAATGACCATAACAACTTAAATATCGCCTTTGCCGCTGCTGTCAAACCCGTTTCATCAAATACCGCGTCCAACGCACTCTTTGCCCCCTCGACCGTCACCGCGTTCACAATCGCACACACCATATCGTGTTTGAGAGCTATCCACTCGTCAGATAACTCGTCAACAGCCGCCTCTGCCAACAACGCAGTAATCTCGACCACGAGAGCAAAAAGGGTACTAGCCCCCAGTGTTTCCGGCGCAAACGTAAACGCCAACCACGTCACGCCAACCGGTATTGCCCCCCCAACAAACTCCATTAACTCTGCCAAACCCTCTGCTGTCACATCCACGGCATCCTGGGCAGACAGGCACACAAAATCACGCCACTCATCCCAATCTGACATCCCCCCAGGTGGATCGCCCTCTCCATACGCCACATCGCTAGGAACTTCATCATCCCACGGCATGCCAGAAGCCGTCAAACAACACAATTCTTGAGTAGCCAACACTGACCGCTCCAATCTCTCAATAGCCGCCACAATCGCATTTGTGCATGTAGCCATAATCAATTCCTCTTGTAAATCCAGAGCCATCTGTTGGCCCAATTGATACGACAAGTCATCGCGCCATGTCGCTTTCCATTCCCATCGTTCGAACAACCCGCCAACATGCGGTATCAATTCACATGGAATCGGCAACAACACGCATTCCCCACTCAACTCATCGGGGTACACCAAACGCTGATTAGGCATGTTTACCCATTCCCTATAGCATCAGTACCATTTTGAATCTTGACACCAATTTCATTTACCCATTCCACATCGACAACACAAAGACCGCACCGCCGCTCCAACCACGCCAAAAATGCCTTGCCCTCTGGCGTTCCAAACAACGCATTGTTAATGATAATTTCCCAAAATATCCCAACCCCACTCTTTTCTTCCACTGGGCCACCCCTTTCACCCCTTAATGGAGCGCTATACCGCAATTTCACCCCTCTATCACACCACCGGCCACCCATTACAGCCTAAAGCACTTTGCCCCTAGAATCATCTAGGGGCAAAGGCAAGAGAGGGGACACACTAACCACGCCTGATTGTCCGTTTGTGGCTGGCGCGATTCTGCTTGTAGGCCGTGCGAACAGCGACATAATCACTACCACGAGAATCACAAGGCGCAACGGTTACAGTCGCACCTTGCGAATCCTCGACATCAAGCCCGTCCACCAAAGCATAGACGACAACTTGCACCTCTGCATTGTCCATGTCAAGCTCGATGCCGCCGCCAGGTTCTCCAGCCGGAATCAACACAGCATCATCAATGCCAGGAATCGCCAGAGCCGATTTGTTATCGCCAGCCGACAACATGAGAAACACACCCTTGTCCTCAACGTCCGATGTTACGGGGGCTGATGGGTATGTATCCTCATACAGCGGCAATCCCACAACTGCACTAACCACCTCTGCATCCGTGATAGCGTTGATTTGTGCGGCATAATTCGTCGCAAAGTTCAGAGCCGCCACTGGGTCAGTGTCAACAGGCAAGTGCAAAATGTGACGGCCTACAGTCAGGCCACCATCCACAGTAGAAACAGTAATCGTAAGCGGTTTCATCACTAATGCCATTTCACTACCACCACCTTTCCTAAAAATGACTAGACGTACAGCTAATTACAACTCGATTATATCATATTCTTGGTCAGAAGGCAAATGCTTAGCCGCATTATATAAGACGCTGTACATAGGCGTGTGCTTGTCCGGCAGATACTCCCATCCCCCCACTTTCAACCAATGCCGCAATTCCACCTCGCTACAATGAACCAACGGCGGTTCTATAGGGGGCACACCCCGTGAACATCCCCACCACCGCCCTACATCCTGAAAATTCACCGGCACTTTCTTCTGTTCAGTCTTTGAAGCATATTTTGCAACATACCGCCGCCCGCCGTCTTGAGACCGCAACCTTTCTGTACGAGTACCCGCTTTCAAATGGTCAACATTCGTTGTAGCCACACTGGCCGCCCACAACATCGAGACACACGCGTACATTTCCCGCCTTTCCCGAACATCACAAGGCAGAGATAGGTCACACAATATATGGATATGGGGCGCTCCTCGTTTCTGAAATTCCAGAAACCACAGATACTCAAACTGACCATAAAACGCGCGCTTCCTCATATGCCTCAAGAAATCTCGCAAATTCGCTTTCACCTCTTTGCCTGATTGCGGAAACACACGGGGATATGTCAGCGTTATCATAAGCCCAAAATCTACATTGGAATTGAGAGCCGTAAACATCAATCGCCGCCTACTCTTCCATGTCAACTCATGCACCATTCCTCGAATCGGCGAAACTTTTTCTACATCACCAGCAAATGGTCTGCCCGAACGAACAACCCGCACATCATTCCGGTAGACGCGCACACCCACAACCGGCCCCGCAAAACCCCACCAATTCTTTTTTTCAGACATCACTGTGGGCTTTTTCGGGCAGATATGGCATATTAGACAAGCCCATGTCACAGGGGCTTTTTTCAGGCTTGGTCATTCTCCATAGCCAGTAATGGCCCAGCCCCCCACTCACACATTTCCAATGCGCCAAGTGCCGCCCATAGGCATCCTTGATGATTGCCCGATTATAGCAAATTGGGCACAATGGCACAAATTCGCCAAATAAGTCAGTGCAGACCAAATAACCACGTTCGTGCTGTTTCATCATGATCCCCTCTCTAGAATGAAACGCAAAAACCCTGAAACCTATGACTGTTCTATTTTAGCGTCTCGTTTCCGCGTCAGAGTAGCTATCTGTTCTCGCAACGCGTCTAGCTGCAATTGCAAAGCAGCCGCTGCCGGTCTGGACCAGCGGATCCGCCGTTTCATACGCACCCGAACGCGTCTAACACGACGCAAACATCTTTTTAACGCCTTCCATTCCCCCACTGTCAACATGATTCGTCTACCACTTCCATTATGACCGTAAATGGTGTGTTCGAGGCAATAATTATATCCGCCCCGCAAAAAACGCGAGAATCGCCCCACCACGAATTTGAGTAAT
>QMZE01000224.1 GCA_003663025.1 Archaeoglobales archaeon | reverse complement strand
TCAAGCCACCATTGAATTGTGATTATCCTGTTCCTTGCTACCGTGCCAAATTTGGAATGATAGGCACTGAATCCCCACAGATACTCTTCTCCTGCTTTGTATGGCACTATGTAATGAGTTGAGATGTTTGACTGATTCGTGAAATTCTGCATGTAGAGGAGTGTTGTTGAGTTGTAAACATAGAAGGTGAGATTTTGTGTTTGATTCAGCAAATCATTGTAAACGAGGGAGAGATTGAGCTCATCATCTTCCTTCTCGTATGAGAGGTTGAATTTCACATAGTCTTCTGACTTCAGCGTTTCTGTGCCAGCTCCTGTGATGATAATGCGGTAATAGTCTGATTTTGGATAGATGCGCATTGTTTCATTGATTCCATTTCCTTGCACCTTCACCTCATACTCCACATTTTCCATCATTACCATTGTGCAGGCTCCTCGTGAGTCTGTGGTGCAATTGATTGTTTGATTCTCATAATAGATTGCGCTCTCATTTCTCAGTCCAAATAAGGAGAAGAGCCAGTCCCAGCTCCCTGTGGTTGTTGAGAGAGGAGTTGCTGTGATTTGCACATTTGTGTATGGATTGCCAAAGACATTGACAACTTGGAACTCAACTTGGTGTGGTGGATATGAGATACCAACACCTTCTCCGCCTGCTGCTTCTGCTGAAAATGGAGTGAGATATGCTGTATAGTTTTTGCTCTCTAAGACGGCAACATAATCAAGTGAGCTGTAATAACCATCAGCACTCACCTCAACTTTATGGATGCCATAGTCAACTGTGAATGTCACACTGCCATTTTCTGTCTCAGCCATTCTGTTATCATCCAATACCACCTTAAAATCAGTGATTGTTGCATGTGTTGATGCATCTTTCGCCTTTACTGTGAGTGTGAGGATTGGATACAAAAGTATGTAGACATATTCAACCTCTGTTGGATCAACTGTGACTGTGAGTGGATCACATGGTTTGTATCCCTCCTTTGAGGCATTGAGTGTGAATGTTGTTGTCAGATATCGTTCATAGTCAATGTGATATTCTGTATGATTGCTCATATTTCCTCCTTCAAGCACCTTAATTTTTCCATTGATATAATCAATCTCATAATCAGTTCCACGAATGTATGGAGTTTCATCACTCAGGTTTGTAACTCTCTCAGTGTTTGCTGCAATGCCATTATGTGAGAGCAGAACCCATGTGTCATACTCGGAGGAGTTGAAAGTTTCGTTGATCACATTCTCAGTGTCCATACTTTCATTGTCAAGTAACAGCTCAAAGTATCCATGAGCATTTGTTTGGAGTGTTGTATTCCATCCTGTCTCACTTTCTATGAATATGGTTGCATTTGACACATTCTGGAAGGTGGGAAATGATTGCACCAACCCAACAATTGCTGGTGAGTTGTTGAATGCAGGTATCAAGAACAAATTTGTTTTGTAATATCCTGTGATGATTGGTGTGAATGTGAAATTGTTATGCACAAAACCTTCCTTTGATGCATTTACTCGGATTGGCTCGTCTGCTTCATAACCTCCAAACTCATACTCAGCAGTTGTTGAGTTTGTCAGTCCTTCATTTGAGGTGCCTGTTGTTGGCTGCTCCACTTTCACATATGTTTCTGGGAGAATTGTCATATTCCTTGCATTGTAGCTCACACCACCAACTCTCACCTCCTCAGCAACAACAGCAGTGTCATATGCTTCGTCCCATTCAAGTCCTGTGCTTTTCTCAGTGATTTTGAGGATTGCATAATAGACACCCTCTTCATAATCACTCAGCTCAACTTCATGCCAATCATCAGTGCTCTTTACTGTCCACTCCTCTTTCTTGTTTCCATATATGTCAAACACATAACCTTTGTATGTATAACTGCTGAAGTCTGCATCTGTGAGAGTTACATGTATTCTTGCTGTATCACCTTGTGCATAATTGTCCTTATCCCATGAGATTGTTCCACTTGGTTTGTCCACTTTGTCCCATGTGAAATAGAAGTAATCACGATTGATGACATTTTCATCTCTCATCAGCTCCACGAAATAGAGTCCGTATTTGTCATCGTATCTGTCTTGGTGGAAAAACATTTCTGTGAAATTGTAATAGATTGTTCCATATCTGTCTGAGATTGATGTGATATTTACCACTTCACCAGTTGTAAAGTGTTTGATTTTTATTTCATCACAAGGATCTGTTGCAACATATGGCACCATGTATGAGATTGTGAAGTCATGCTCTTCAACTCTCTCGTCATTTCCATTGTAAAGTCCAGAAGTCTCTGGTGCATCCCAATGACGCAAGATATACCAATCATGAGGGAAAGTTTCAACAATTGCATCATCTGTTGTTGGCTCATCAATCCAGACATCAACCCAATGATTGCTGTAGAGTCTCCTTGTATTGAATTCTATAAAGTATGGCACCTGTGGATATGTCTTGCCTATATCTCTTACATATGTCCCATTGATATAAAGATAGATGTTATTCCCTGTTTTGACAAACTCCCAGATATTGTAACCTGAATAGTTCCTGAGAGTGGACACAAGATTGTTTGATGAATTGATTAGATTTCCATCTTTGTCATAGAATTTGACATAAAATTCCAGATATTGATTTCCTGTTATTTCACTTTTGAGTAATACAATCCAATGTTCTGAATATGATGGCGGATATGATAATCTAATCCAAGATGGCTCCCAGGGATCGTCATCATGAGATGAATACGCTTCTCCTCTTATGTGGAATATCTTATTTCCTATATCTTTTGTCTCAATTCTGGCAATGCCACCATATTCTGTGTCTGCATAGGAATGCCATACCACATTATATTCATTTGGAAGTGATACATTATCATTGGGATGATTCTGGAATGTATCATAGAATGCACTTGCTGTTGATATTGAAAGAGTTGCTACAAAAACAATTGCAAAGAAAAAGATGAGAACCTTCCTTACCACTCTTCCTCACCTCCTTCTTCCTGATATGTATATTTGTGCTTCTTCACAATGTATTTGAACAACCACACAAACAGCAGTATGATGAAGATGAGTGGGAGTTGGAAGAAAACATTCACCAAATTTGGAACTGCTGAGAGTGCTTGTGCGAATGGTGATGTTTCATCAATGCCAACTGCATCTGTGAGAGGGGGCAGAATTCCACACATTATTGAGCCCAAGAGAAAGAAGTTGATGATTGCAATAACAAGGGAAATCATCACAGCAAATACAGCAGCTCCAATTCCTTCTCCTTCATCATCAATCATGTTACCTCACCACTCCTCT
>QMZE01000223.1 GCA_003663025.1 Archaeoglobales archaeon | reverse complement strand
GAGTACGGTATAGAGGTAACACCACCCTACTACATGATCCCAGAGCACATTCCCAGCACAAGACCAGTAGCAGTACACTTCAGGATACCAAAGAGGAGGAAGAAGGTACTGGAGGAGATACTTGAAGAAGTACCAGAACAGTGTACAGAGATGAGGTGGGAGAACAGGAGGTACACATACCTAGTGATAACATGTCCAAGAGGACAAATGGTAAAACCACTAGCCCTAGCATATCGGGATTACTTCCAACTATTCACAACAAAAAAGAGATCTCAGTAGAGCTCCTCTCCCTCAACCCTCCTCACTAGATCTCTAATCTTCCTCCTGAACTCCCTATCATCCATTAGCGATGGGATTGAAAGGGGTGGGCAAGTGCCCTCAACCCTCTCGATTGACATCTCAAACCTATCACTCTCCCTATCCACAACCACATCAACAGTACAAGTGTAGCCCTCACTCCTAAGCTCGACAGGAACCCTCACCACATCCTCTTCAACATCAACCTCATCACTCCTAATCTCAATAATCATGGGTTTATACTTAATCCTCCGAGCCATGATATGAAAATAAAGTAAAAACTTAAATTAGTTTCTACTATACAGTAAAGTAGGTGGGGTGTGGTGATGGTGAAGAAGAAATGTAGTAGAAGGGTAGGCATCATTATATTACTACTATTGTTGGCTCACGTAACTATGTATCCAAACAACATTATCTTGGCAAGTATCAAAAGAGAGACAGTAAAATCTGTATCAACATACGGAACATATCCAATTAAACCTTCTTCACCATCAACTACTTATGATCCGAATAATTATGCACCATCAGATCCAGAGCACTACTGGGCGTTTGATGGAGATCTTTCCGACTCAGGAACGGGAGATCCAGTAGTTCTAACGCCTGTCAATGGTACTGGCTATAACTCGACGGCACCATTCTTTCGTAGAGGTTCTGCAATCGAATTTAACGGTACTAGATACTTGTATAATGATACATTCTTAGATGATTGGAGAACAAAATACAATAGTACAGGGTGGGGGATATCATTATGGTTCTATGTGGATACGACTCAAAATTATAAGCCTATCTTACATAAATATACTGTTTGGGAGGGCTCAGACCCAGACGATGGAATATGCATATATCCAAATAGAGTTGACCTCTATGTTGATAGTTTATACATCAGAATACCTATATCATATGATACTGGTGCATGGAATCATATAGTAGTCACACAGGCTCCCAACGGAACAGTATGGATTTATTATAATGAACATCTGATAAATAAAACAGTCGGATTTACAACAGTCCCCTCAGATGCAGGAACTGGAAAAACCAACTTTACAATTGGAGAAAATTTTGACGGACTAGTAGATGAAGTTCGCTTTTATAGTAGATATTTAACTTATGAAGATGTCAAGAAACTCTGTCAAGCTCCTCCTCCACCACCAGCTGGTGATTGGTATATAGATGTCAATACTGAAATTCAAAACGAAGAAATAGTAGTAAATGGTAATATTGTTATTGGTCTTGAAAACTCACTTACTGGTAGTTATATTGCGAGAGAGGTCAATATAACTTTTGTAAACGTTAAAATATATTTCAATGCAACAGAGAATGTAAGCTTATATACACCCGGAGGCAGAATGGATTTTGTGAACATGACTAATGTCGAGTTCTACAATTTAACTTCAAACTATTACTCTTTGAAGTTTGTGGATACTAGAATAGGTGGGTTGTTTTTAAAGAATATATATGTTCAGCATGCAGGTTACGACACTAACTACGAGGCTATTCGGCTCGTCAGAACTGATAATGTCTTCTTTAAGAATATAACAATATATGATACTAATGCAACTGCATTAATACTTATTAATGTTGACAACTCAATATTTGAAGATATAACAATGTTAGAGTTTTATGATGGTATTTATGTAGACGGTCAAAGTAGTGGAAATACTTTCAAAAATGTTTATGCCTATTCGCATAGAGCATATGGCTATGTTGGGACTTATGGAACGGATGATACATGGATAAACTACACGGCAATTGCATATACACATCTTAAACCTCATATGCCGTTTGAATGGAAGGGAAATAATACAACAATAATCAACTCATCAATCTATCATGCAGATAATGGTATATATGTCGCAACAGATGATCCTTCAAAGATTATAAGAGTCTATAATTTATATCTGTACAATTGTGCTGATGGTTTTGATTCAGGGTGTGGAACAATATACGCTTATAATGTAATCTTCAATATGACAAGGGATAGGGTAATTTCAATGGAAGGATCAGGGTTCACGGCTATACTAAACAGGTGTAAAATTATAAATACAAATCCCCCTCCTGCTGGGAACACTTTATACTATGTTCGTGGTAATGTTACCTTTATCAATACAATATGGGAACCTACTATCGAATACCCAGTAGGTGACTATCCACGTAACATAACTCAGATATGGGAGTTTGACGATGGTATGAAAGTAAAAATAGTAACTATTGATGATGACTCTAACTTCAAGGTAGTTTTTAAAGAAGTAGTAAGAGGTGATAAATACTTACGCATAGTATTGGGGGCTCCTAGTGATGTTAATAGTACAACTACAATCTATACTGCTGAGTACGGAAAACCACTCCTTATAAAGAGGTCGGATACTGGAACTAAATTGAGAGAAGTTCCATCACTATCAGACTTAGATAAATTCACAAACTGCTGGTACTATGACTCTATGAACAATCTTGTCTACATAAAATTAAGGCATTTCTCTACTGTTACCATAGAGGTGGATTGGAGGAAGGAGAGAAGACTCATATCCCCCATAGTAACTCCCAAGAGGATAGAGGAGGTAGAGGAGAAGCCTAAGCTCAGACCTATGACGATAATAGACTATATCAGGACTAAGTTAGGGGAACTGTGGAAGAGTATACTAGAGTACTTTAGGAGGTTTAGACCACTACCAACCCTAACCCAAGAACACTTGGTAATAGGACTACTCCTAGTAGGTATAATAGCAATACTACTAAGAAAGTACAGAGTACTACTCCTGATAGTAGGAGTACTGGTGTTAATACTAATCACACGATTTTTCACCTAATCGTTCTCCCATAATTTAAATACACTCTCTACTCCTAATAGTAGAGGTAGCTCTATTGAGCCAGCTCAGAGAATACAGAGAAAAACTGAGAAAGACCATCAGGAAAGTAAAGCCAGTACTCAAACCAATACTACTAGCCCTAATACTACTCAACCTATCACTCCTAGTCGCCGTAGGAGTATATGCAGGG
>QMZE01000222.1 GCA_003663025.1 Archaeoglobales archaeon | reverse complement strand
CAACATTTACCACATGCATCACAATGCCAATCCTTAACAAATCTCCAGGGAACCTTCATGAAAATTGTATTTAAAGGTTCAGTTAAAAAACGTTGTCAAACTCTACAAACTCTTCAGGCAAATCTTCCAAAAGCCCAGCTTCATCCAAGACCTTATCTTCAATGTATATGGGACATCCTATCCTCACAGCTATCGCTATGCTGTCACTTGGTCTCGCATCGACATCAATCTCATCGTCATCACACTTCAGAATAACTCTTGCATAAAATGTGTTATCCACAAGGTCATCGATTACAACCCTCTCAACCTTCGCATTCAACTTCCCTATTATGTCTATGAGGAGGTCATGCGTCATTGGTCTGGGTGGTATTCTGTTCTTCAAAGCTGAATTTATTGCCATTGCTTCAGCCAAACCTATGTATATTGGTAGAAGTCTTCCATCCTCACTTCTCAAAACAACAACTGGAGAAACCCCAAAGAGACTTCTTGCAGCAAACACCCCATACACTTCAGCAACCAACTCCATTGAACCTTCATCTACCTCAACTTATTAATCCTTTTGCTTGAGAAAACATAAATATTCAAGACTGGTGTTTGAGTCTTATGAAGAGATCGATTGAAGATATCAACGAGAAGATCAAGAGAGGGGACGTTTGTGTTGTTACAGCTGAGGAGATGAAGGAGATTGTTGAAGATGTTGGGGAGGAGAATGCTTATAAGGAGGTTGATGTTGTCACGACGGGAACTTTTGGTGCCATGTGTTCTTCAGGTGCATTCTTCAACTTTGGTCATTCTGATCCTCCAATAAAGATGAAGAGAGTTTGGATGAACGATGTTGAGGCTTACACTGGTATAGCAGCAGTTGATGCTTATTTGGGAGCAACTCAGTTGTCTGAAAGTAGGGAAGATTACGGTGGTGCACATGTGATAGAGGAGCTTGTTGGTGGTAGGGAAGTGGAGCTTAGGGCTGTTGGATATGGAACTGACTGTTATCCTAGGAAGAGCATTGTCACAGAAATCTCACTCGAAGACATAAATCAGGCAGTCATGTTGAATCCTAGAAATGCATATCAGAGATACAAAGCTGCAACAAACTCATCTGACAGAATACTTAGAACTTACATGGGGACTTTGCTACCTCACTTTGGAAATGTTACGTTTGCTGGATGTGGTGAGATATCGCCTCTTAACAACGATCCAGAGTTTAGAACAATTGGAGTTGGAACTAGGATATTTCTGTGCGGTGCAAGAGGGTATGTGATAGGTGAGGGGACTCAGCACTCACCCCCTTTTGGAACTTTGATGGTGAAGGGTGATTTGAAGGAGATGAGGTCGGAGTTCATGAAGGCTGTAGTGATTCCAGGTTACGGGGTAACATTATACTTGGGAATTGGCATACCAATACCTATACTGGATGTTGAGATGGTAAGGTTTACTTCAATAAGGGATGAGGATATACTTACGGAGATAATTGATTTTGGTGTTCCAAGGAGAGAGAAACCAGTTGTTAGGAGTGTAAGTTATGCTGAGCTTAAGAGTGGGAGGGTTGAGATAAACGGTGAAGAGGTTAGGGTTTCACCTCTGTCAAGTTACTACATGGCTAGGAAGGTTATGAAGGAACTTAAGAGGATGATTGAGAGCGGCAAGTTCCTACTTACATCCCCTGTTGAGAGTTTGCAAAGGAGGTTTGAGCTTAAACCTATGAGACAGAAGGAAATTAAGGTTGTGAAGAGTGTGATGACAAAAGCAATAACAGTTTCACCCGACACGAGTGTTGAGGAAGTTGCCAAGCTCATAATTCAAAGGAACGTAAACCACCTACCAGTGGTTGAGAATGACAGGTTGGTTGGAATTGTTACATCTTGGGATGTTGCAAAGGCTGTTGCGATGGGTAGGATAGATAGGGTTAAGGATGTTATGACCAGGAAGGTTATTACAGCATTTCCCGATGAACCCATTGAGATAGCTGCGAGGAAGATGGAGAGGTATAACATATCTGCACTTCCCGTTGTAGATGCTAGAATGAGGGTTTTGGGTTTGGTTACGAGTGAGGATCTGAGCAGACTTTTGGCGAGGTGATGGTATGATTCTGAGGTTGAGGTTTGATGTCAAGACGAGTAGGGAACCAGTCATATCTATAACGACACTCGAAACTAAAGCTCTGATAAACATCCTGAGGGCTAACATAGGTGCAAGGAAGGGTGAGATGATAGTAGAAGTTGAGGATGGCAAAGTTGGAGAGGTTGAGGAGGTTCTCAGGAGTTTGGGTGTCGAGGTTCAGGAGCTTGGTGAGGGTATCGTTAAGGATGAAAGCTTGTGCATACACTGTGGACTGTGTATAAGTGTATGTCCAGTTGAAGTTTTCAGATTCAACGAGGAGTGGAAGGTTGTTGCAGATACGGAGAGGTGCATACACTGTGGATTCTGTGTCAATGTCTGTGTTACAAAAGCTCTAACCCTCTACGCCTGACCTAACTACAACAATCACACTTGAGATTATCAGAATTGCACCAATCAACTGTTTAAACGTTAACATCTCTCCAAAGAACACGTAACCAAATATACCAGCCGAAACTGGCTCAATCAGTGCTATTATTGGTGTAACCTCCCTCCTGCAAAACTTTATGCCATAGTTCATAAGGATGAATGGGATTGCCGTTGGAATCAAACCCAAGCCAAGTATCCAGAGAATATTAGATTCCAGTAAGTTTAAATCTGTGATTGATAGTGGTGAGAGTATGAGGGATGAGATTGATAGGGTTACAAAAGTTATCTCGATTGAAGACGCAAACCTCCTGACATCCTTCGTGATTATGAAGTATAGGGCATAGCAGAATCCAGATAGAATTCCAAACATCAATCCAAAGTTTAACTTACCGTACGGTGAAAGGAGGAGAAAGAGACCAATCAAAGCCAGAATTAGTGAGTATATTGAAAACTTTGGAACCTCGTAACCTTTTAGGATGACAAACATCATGACGTAAACTGG
Organism: Archaeoglobales archaeon; assembly: GCA_003663025.1. Lineage (GTDB taxonomy): Archaea > Halobacteriota > Archaeoglobi > Archaeoglobales > Archaeoglobaceae > Archaeoglobus_B. The sequence goes on along the minus strand of QMZE01000222.1, from coordinate 309 downwards.
AGCCATGTATAAAAGGAGAGCCGCAATTGCAACCTCGATAAGCTGTATTGAGGTTATGTAGAACGTTATCGTAAGTAGGCTTATAAATGCCAGAGAGATTACCTTTAGATTCTTGAAGACTTCAAACCTCACAAATTTTGCAAGTGGGATGAGATAGAGAAATCCAAAGGTCATTCTGAAGAAAGTTAATACTACTGGATTTGCATCTATGTTCCTGACAAAGATCGCTAAGGAACCCATTAGTAAAGCCGAGACTGCAACAGTTAAACATCTCATCGAGTTAAAGGGTTGATTGGGAATATATGCCTT
>QMZE01000221.1 GCA_003663025.1 Archaeoglobales archaeon | reverse complement strand
GAAAATTTCCTCAGGTTCAACTAAGTTTAAAACAATTGGTGAATGAGTTGTTACAAATATGCAACCTTCGCATTCTTCCCTTAGCACGTTAATTATAAACTCCAACAGTTCGGGATGTAATGAATTCTCAATCTCATCTATCAGTAGAATACTTGGATTTTGCTCTAAAGCTGTTAGGATTACAAGCAGCTTGATTAACCCATCAGGTAAGTGTTCTTTTGAAAATTCGGTTTTATTATTGAGATCGTAAAGGTAAAGATTCAATCTACCAGGTGCTATGCCTTTGAAATACAGTTTGCCATTAAAGTAGTTTTCTACAAAGTATTCGATTCTTTTTGGTAGCTTATTTTCTCTTAGCTGGATTAACACTAAGATGTCAAATACGTTTTCACCTCCTTCGCTTAAAGGATCATCTTTAGGTATTATTTTCTGTTTACATTTAATTTCTTGAATGTTCAATGGGAAAAAGACAATCATCTTAAAAAGTGCAAGTAGTGGTTGGTAAATTGTTTTAAGTGATTCAGGGATTGTTAAGAATTTTCTCATGTGCTTAAACACACCAATATCTATCTCTCTAAAAGTCAACATATTAACTATTTCTTTTTTCGTTGATATGCCTTTACCATGGAGTCTTTCTTTTATTTCTTGATTAAAACTCTCTATGGCATTCTTTGGTAATTCTTTAATGATATCAAGTAAAACATCATCGATAAATCCTGCTACCGTATCTAAATCAAATGTTTTAATCCATTCAGAGATTTCAAGATGTAAGTCTTTACACTCTATCTGACCAATTTTATACTCTTTGTCATTCAAATTAACTTTCCAAATCTCTCCATTTCTCTCAATTAAAACTCTGTATTTTAACTTTGGTATCTCAACACCAACTGATTCCTTAAGTATTTTCAAATTTTCACCTCTATCTGCCCATAAGCTTGCAAAAATTCTGTAAAAAACTTCAATGTGTAGATCTGTTTCTTTAACATCTATAAGTTCTGTTAAAGTAATTCTTTCAACAGTCTCAATCTCAAACTCAATTGGCAAACTCCTCTTGTGATTCCAAACTACATTCTCATAACCATCCCACTCTAAAAATGGATAAGGATTTCTCTCAACATAAATCTTCCTGAGAAGCTTAAAGAACTCCAAGAAATTTGTTTTTCCACTACCATTTGGACCAATTAGAACGTTAAACTTCTTGGGCTTAATGGTAACATCCTTCAGATTCTTAAAGTTCCTTATCGTAATCCTTGTAACTTCAATCATACTTACAACTCAAGGAGGTTCAATTTAAAGCTTAAGGTTTATAATGACAAAAATGTATCAAACGTTATGAAAACATCACGCATAAGTGGGTTTTACAAGCTTACACCAGAAGAGAGGCTGAAGGTAGTTGCAGAATTTTCCGAATTAACCGAGGAAGAGATTGAGCTTTTGAAAAAATCAAAGATAACACTTGAAAAAGCAAATGCAATGATAGAAAACGTAATTGGAACATTTGAACTGCCAATTGGAATTGCGACAAACTTCAAAATCGACGGTAAAGATTATCTGATTCCGATGGTAATAGAGGAGCCGAGTGTTGTGGCTGCGGCAAGTCATGGAGCAAAGATTGCAAGGGTTAAGGGTGGATTCACGACTCACTACTCAAGTTCCATCATGATAGGTCAGATTCAGGTTGTAACTGACAATCCACACTCAGCAAAGTTTGAAGTGCTGAGACATAAGGATGAGATAGTGGAGAGGGCTAACGAGATAGAATCTTCAATTGTAAAGCTTGGAGGTGGTTGTAAGGATGTCACCGCTAGAGTAATAGAGGGTAAGAAGCCAATGCTGATTGTTCACCTACTGATTGATGTAAAAGATGCCATGGGTGCAAATTTTATAAATACTGTCTGTGAGAGGGTTGCACCCTTCATAGAGAGGGTTACTGGTGGTAAAGTCTTACTTAGAATTTTGTCAAATCTCTGCACTCACAGAATAGCCTATGCCAAAGCTATATTTGACAAGAAAGCTGTTGGTGGAAGTGATGTTGTCGATGCAATAGTTACAGCTTATGAATTTGCAAAAGCCGATGTTTTCAGATGTGCTACGCACAACAAGGGTATAATGAACGGTGTTTGTGCTGTTTTGATGGCAACTGGCAACGACTTCAGAGCAGTTGAAGCTGCATGTCATGCATACTCGGCTATGCAAGGTAAACCATTAACACATTACGAAGTAAACGAGGATGGAGATTTGGTTGGATACATAGAGATACCAATATCAGTTGGTGTCGTTGGTGGTGTGAGGGCAAATCCCATCGCTAGGATATGTCTGAAGATATTGGGTGTCAATAGTGCTGGGGAGTTGGCTAGGGTAGTCGCATCGGTTGGCTTAGCTCAAAACTTTGCAGCCTTGAGGGCTTTGGTTACCGAGGGAATTCAGAGGGGGCATATGGAGTTGCATGCTAGGAGCTTAGCGTTGTCGGTTGGAGCTAGGGGTGAGGAGGTTGAGAAGGTTGTTGAAGAGATGCTCAGGGAAGGGATAAGTGTTAGTAAAGCTGAGGAGATTTTAAGGAGGATTAGAAACGTTGATCAACTGTAATTTTTCCTCAATCAAAGCATTCACAACATCCTCAATCCCCTCAACGTATTCCAACTCTTCACCCTTCAAACACCTCAAAAATAGATCCTCACTGAAAGGTATCTCGGCAATTGCATCAACATTTCCCCTAATCATCTCAGCGTATCTCTCATCCAACTTATTCAAGACAAAGTGTATCAGCTTATCAACATTCATATCCCCAATTCTCCTTGAAAGGACTATCGACTCGTATGTTGGATCCAAAACAACCAAGATGGCATCGCATCCTTCCTCAACACCCCTCCCAAAATGCTCAACTCCAGCATCGGTATCTACAATTACAAACTCGTTATCTGAAAGCTTTAAGTTCTTCAAGAACTCTCTCAAAATTGTTCCAATTGGACATGCACATCCCTCACCAAACTGATGTATCTTTCCAATACAAACTAGCTTCAATCTGTCTTTGACACTCAAAAAATCCTCTGGAATCTCGTCTATCCTTTCAAATTTTAACTCCTTAACCCTCTTAAATGCTTCTTTCCTACTACCAAACAACTCTCTAAGCTCCCTTGGTTTTTTCAATCCCAAGAATCTGTATAAAACGAGGTTTGATTCATCACCATCCACAACCAAAACGTCGTATCCTCTCCTCACAAGCTCCTTTGCAATTAAAGCGGTTATCGTGCTCTTTCCACTCCCACCCTTACCACAAACAACAACCTTCATATAACTTGAATTG
>QMZE01000220.1 GCA_003663025.1 Archaeoglobales archaeon | reverse complement strand
TTATGACCCTAACAAAGTCGATTTACCTCCGTACCTTGTCGATACCCCGATAACCCGCCAATACAGAGCAAATTATTACTCTAAAATTACTGATATGGATGACTGTCTTGGGAGTGTATTGGACTTATTAAAGAAAACTAATCAGGAACAAAACACCCTTTTTATGTGGGCACCGGACCACGGTTCCCAGTGGCCGCATGAAAGGCAAAACGTCTATGACGGTGCCCTGAAAATGCCGTTTATTGCGAGGTGGCCCGGTAAAATCAAACCAGGGACTAAAACAGATGCGTTGTGCAGTTTGGTGGACATATTGCCAACTTTCATTGATGCGGCCGGAGGGAATGTGGATGAATTAGTGACCAAGTGTGGTGGTCAGGACTTTGACGGTAAGAGTGTACTTCCAATTTTGCTTGGCCAAAAAAGCGAACACCACAAGGCCGTTTACGGAGTTGTGTCATATGGGCCAATAGAAGCCTATCCCATGCGATCGATTCGAACGAAAAAGTTTCAATATATTTGGAATATTGACTCTCATTTTCAATATCCATCAAACTGGACAATGGAGGGGCTGCCTGCCTTTGAGTCGATGAATAAACTTTGGAAGAGTTGGGAAGAGAAGGCCAAGACAGATGCTTTCGCCGCGGAAAGAATTCGAGCGGAAAAATACAGACCTCCAGAGGAACTGTATGATATTCAACAGGACCCATACGAGATGAAGAATCTTGCTGATGACCCATCCTATCAGGATGTCCTTGCAGCCATGCGACAAAAATTGAAAACGTGGATGAAGCAGCAGGGAGATAATGGGGATAATGCTTATCATGCCGAGATTAACCCCGAAGACCCTTTCTTTGAGAAAGTCTTTTGTCGCCAGAAGATCGTAAATATCAAGGTAGATATGATATGGAACAATCCTGGAGAGCGAACAAATGTCAGACTAACAAGTCCCGTTTGGATCGCAAAAATTCACTATACACTGGATGGAAGCGAGCCGACAAAAGACTCACCTTTATACACAAAGCCATTTACAGTTAAACCGCGTATAACAATAAAGGCAAAAGGTTTTTGGGATGGGGATGAGACCCCAACGCGAGAGTTGAAATATTGGGGACCTACTCCAACGCATATTTATGAACAGATGCATCTAAAGCCTATTTTTTGGCCGTAACGACAGTTTAGATGATACGGCTGAAAATAGAATACTGTTTGGAATCAAAAGGAACTGAATTGTGAAGAAATTGATTATGATGACAATGGTTTTGGCGGCGGTGCTAATTGCGGCGGTTCTGTTGATATCCGGCTGCCGCGACACCAAAACCACAACGACCGAACCGACTGAAGTCTTTCTGGCGACGATGTTCGATTCGTCCGGACACTCAAACATCGTCCCCAACTGTGGCATGTTGGCTGCATCGTCAACTGACGGTGTGAACTTTCATAATGTCAGCGACAGCATCGAACCGCTTTACACGCCGCCTGCGAATGGCATGCGTGATCCGAGTGCTCTGTACTGGCAGGGTCAATGGTACATGGTTCACAGTTACGCGCATAATATTTCGTCGTTGGTGTTTTTGCTAAAATCGTCCGACCTGTTGCAATGGGAGCTCGTTGGCTCGTTGCGGCTGAGGGAGGACACAGGCGGACCGGCGGATAATTATATTAATATTCCGCATTGGGTAGTGGATACGGAAGGAAATGTTCACATCATTGCCTGTACGAACTATGATACATATCGGAATGAGATCCATCCGCTGAGTGCGGATCCCGCCACATGGGGTGATCAGGATAACTGGTCGGCTCCTGCGACGATGACCGATGCCAACGACAATCCGCTCGTTCAGGGCAACTCTTTCGTTGCCCTCAAAGATGGAACGTATTATATGGCGTTTAACGAAGTGGATGTGAGCCTTAAAAAATTCTATATGCGGACATCGACCGACCTTGTGTCGGGGTGGTCGGCACCTCGGTTGCTGGATATCGATAGTAGCGGCATGGGTCCGACAGGGGAGTCGGAAAACATTATATTCCTTGCCGATGGCACGCTGCGGTACTACATATCCGCCAGTAACGCTATAGGAAATATGATTTGGTATGTGGATTCGGCGGATCTCGGTATTACCTGGATCTCGCCGAAGCTTGTGAAGTTTTCGGGTTTTGGCCCGAAGAAAGTTAATTGGGCACAATTCATCCGTGTCGTCAACCCACCCACTTTGGAAGAAATGGGTCATTGATAATGAAAGTTGTTTTAGAAGTAACGATTGATTGGGAGATTTCATAGATGTATTTGATTGGCATTGATATTGGAACAACCAATACCAAAGTGGTTCTTTATGAGACAAACGGCAGGATGGTGGCGATGCGACCAGCGATCGTCGCACGGGCAGACTGGATGCCACTCTGACAAAAGTATAGAAAGCTGTTAGATAACTGATATTAAGGAGTTTTGAATTATGAAAAAGCTGATTGTTATGACAATGGTTTTGGCGGCAATGCAAAGCGGGACATTTGCTATGGTTGGTCCAAAAGAATCCAAGTTGCCCAAGCCTTTGGGGCAGAGCTACGAGGCTACGGTGCCGGATACGCTGGATTTGGCGCATCGAGCAGAGTTAGCTTTGCACGGTATCACCGGAACCGTCGACCCTGATAACGACTACCTGATGTGGTTCCGCGTTTTTTGTTTCGCCAACCCTCCATACATGAAGCATGGCGGTGCCGCCGACATAGAATGCACACCAAAGTTTTACGATGGGTTAACAATGCTGCGGAATATTTGTGGTAGTAGTGAGTATCTCGATATCGAACAGGGTATGGACACAGCCATGTTGAGTTGGTTGAATAAAGGCGATGGTCTCTACGACGCTGTGTATTCACCTAAGCGTCCGTGGCACATGGCATATTATCCGGGAGTTAAGACAAAAAAGGAGGACTACGCCTCGCTAGTTGGCTCGGGCATCATGCTGACTGCGATGGTGTTACGAAACGATCTGGGCCTGGAATCATACGAGGATGAGATAAGGGCCATGGTTCGTGGACTGGATAAGGCTGCGGTCAAAAAAGATGATTATGCTTACTACCCTGAAGGCGACAGCGGTCACCAGTTTTCTTTCCTCCGGTCCGTCGGTGGGTGGAAAGAGACGTCAGAGGCACAAAGTTTCGACGATGGCCCCGAGGGTTCCTCAACTTTCTATCAGGCTTACCAGATGCGAGGTCTTGCGATGTGGGCCGCCCGCACCGGAGACAAGCAGGCTCTTGAACTGGCTGGTAAACTCGCCCGCTATGTAATGAAACCCCGGTTCTGGGGACACCCATCCGATCCGCCCCATGTTCTG
>QMZE01000219.1 GCA_003663025.1 Archaeoglobales archaeon | reverse complement strand
TCCTCTGGTAACGTTTTTTCCACACGTTGTGGGGCTGGCGGTAAATTTGTTACATCTTGTTTACCCTCCTGTGTACTTTCCTGTCTGACTTCCTTTGGGGGTTCTTTAGGCTTCTGTGTCTGTGGTTTGGGTGGCGGAGCTGGCTTAGTCTGCCTCAATTGCTCTCTCACGCTTCTTATCGTCTTAAAGTAATCAGCTAACGCTTTGGCTGGCAGTGTTTCGTACCACATTAGCTTTCTCACATCATAGTATTCGGGCTCGTTGACAATATCAGCATTCTGTGCTAGTATTCTCAGCCTCTCAAACTCCCAGTTTCTATCCCTCGCAAAATTCCTGACAGGCTCTGGTAGCTTCATGAATGACAGCAGCATGTAAACGTATCTGTCAGACCTGCTGAGTAACTCAGCTATCTCTGCCACATCTAAGCCTTCTTCATGTAATTTGTGTACCGCCTCAGCCAGTAACATGACGTTTAGGTCTTTTCTCTGTATGTTTTCGATTATCGACAACAGTATGGCTTTTTCTCTGCTGAGCTTCTCTATCACGATACATGGCACCTTTTCGAGACCAGCTTCTCTGGCGTTGTAAAACCTCCTATATCCTGCCACAATTCTATACTTATCGCCTTCAGGCGTCACGACAATTGGTTGCAATATCCCGTGCTTTCGTATGCTTTCCTGCAACATGGGGTCTATCAGCTCTTTTCGTGTCCTCAAAATGACATACGGAGGCAGTAAATCATCAACGCTTATCCACCTGTACTCGCCCATAGTCTACACCGCCTTAAGATGCTTCAGTAAACGCGCAAACGACTCAGGTGAGTATACTACTTTGACTTCAATTCCGTACTTCTCAAGTACCTTACGCACTGGAGGGTCATCAGCGCCACACACCAGTAACATCCTGACAGGTTTACGTGGTTTGTATTGCTCTATGTACATGTCTCGATACGCCAGCAACTGTCCTAACGCACTGTGACGCACCTTATCTTTAACCTCAACGATTACTATCTCGTTTTCCTTCTCCCATACGCAGTCTATCCTCTTTGCTGTAAGCTCCTGTGTCATACGCAGCTCTTCAGGTGTGAGTAGACGCTTGACGTGTTCGGGCAGCGGTACGTATAGCTTCACATCCCACTTTAGCTGTGAGTCTGGTATTCTCTCATCCATGACCCATTTCGTGGCTATGTAACGCTCTACCAGCTTCAGGTGTGGAAACTTCCTAGGAAAATAAGGCCAAGGCGGTAGCTCGCTCATGTCTTATCGCCTCTTCTTTGTCTTCTTGCATGTCTTACACGGTTGCTTACTCTTCTGCTGAGGTATAAACGGAGCTACTAATGCTGCACCAAGGTCTAAGATGCTGGCTATCTGCTTTAACATCTCTGTCACACCGACTTCAGGTGGCTTCTGCTGGATGGCTATGAGTATCAGAGCAAACGCAGCTTTGTCTAGTAGCTCTTCTGGGATGTTGTACGTGCTGATTATGTTCTCACGTAGACGCCTCCAGTCTACGCCACCCAGAGAAGGTGCTACAGCCATCACACTCTACACCTAGCTAGCTAAGGCTTCACAACGCTTATAAGTGTTTATGTGTACATGTATGTCGAGGTGAGAGGTGAGACAAGATGGTAAAGCCCCTAGACTATACTGTTGAGAAGTACGTGAAACGTGCAACAGCAGCCGTAGAAGAATACAAATTCGGCGTACAGCATCCAAAAGCCGACTGGGCTGAAGAGTTGAAAGGAGCAAAGGAGAGGATGAGAACAGGCTACAGCAGAGCCCTAGACACATACTTTGATGCTAGAGTAGACGCAGTGGGTACACGGGGCTGGCAGGACGCAACCCTCCAAAAGGGGCCTAGCAGGTATCCCGAAGGGGTCAGGCTGGGACAGGACAAGTACAGGAACAGGATGGCTAAGGTTCTAGCGTTTGAGGAGGAGCTGCAGAGGCGTATACTTGAGATGCCTGATGCCACACTCGAAGACAGGATAGCTAGGATGACTACTTGGGTCAGAGAGATGGCAGCAGCTAAGGAGAGGGGTGAATTCGACTAGCATACACCACGACAGTAAACAATTTTTTGGGTGGGATAAATGGCCGTAACACTGCCTAGGCAGGTTAAGTACGAGGTAAGCAACGCAACAGAGCTGGAAATTTCTCCAGAGATAAACAAGAGGAAGTTTCTGATAGACTTTGGTATTTCCACACCCAGCAGCGGACAGTACGTAGACATATACGTAGGCGGAAGCCCTATACTACGTATCTATGAGCAACTAGGTGACTGCAAACTCATAGATGCGATATATCCAGTAGACAGCATCCTAGGGTTCTGGAAGTTCCTCGAGAAGCATGGCATCAAGTGGCCACTCATAAATGCAGCCCAAGACCAGAAGCTTACACTCAAGTTTTCAGAAGCTAAGACGCTAATCGAAGCGTGGATTTTGGAGCAGAAGGGCGGAGACGTAGACAGCCACAATTTACCGGGTGGGTCAGACGCAACAGTAATCCCTTACATCTTCTGGGTGACACACAGCTCTGACATAGCTGAAACGAAGACCGTTAGCTTAGACAAAGCATACGCACCGACTGGTCTACCCAAGCTCGCAGACGGAGAGTACTTGGACAGAGGATACAGGTTCCGTCTACAGAGCATAATATTCGCTGCCAGCAAGAGCGGTTCTTCGAAACCTACTAGGCTGCACATCTGGCTCGGAGACTACGAGATTTACAGCCCAAAGGAACACAAAGGTATAGTAGTAGACCCTGACTACTGGAATACATGTAAGCTAGACGTGACAGCAGACAGGATATTTGTGCTGCCTGATGAGCTAGTAATCCCAGACAACATACTAATCCGTCTACTGATGGATGTGACATACGACGGCACCAACACGATTACAAAGGAGACCCTGTGGCTGGGTCTTCTAGGGATACTTGAGAGGGTGTGAAAATGGGGACTTACGTTAAGGCAATTAAGTTTACGGCAGCAGCAGGTAAGCAAAAGTACGCAGCACACAGTGAGCAAATAGCAGAGTCAGAGTCAGGTAAGGTAGTAGCTATACGACTAACTGCGTCTACCATAACGTCAGGAAAGACTGTGACGGCAGAGCTGATGGTAGGCAACAAGACCGTAGCCCAACTGAGCATAAACGTGGAGTCAGCACTAGCTAAGGAGCTTGTTGTAGACTTCGACTTCCCAGCAAACGAATACTTCTCAGTAATCACAACAAGTGATGACACAAGTGATGTCACAGTGTGGATGGAGCTCGTAATACAACAGTAAACACCCCACATTTTTTGGTGAGGACACATGAGAGAAAGAGAGAGGAAGAGAGAAAGGAGAGG
>QMZE01000218.1 GCA_003663025.1 Archaeoglobales archaeon | reverse complement strand
GCATTAGTTAGGTGCCAAGCTTCAGCCAAGTTCTTAATGTATAGGTCAACTTGGAAAACTTGGCCGACAGCATCCGTGAACTGGTCGTATTCTACGAGTGTGGGTTCAACACCCATATAGGGCGCTGGAGGCATAGCCCATTCAAGCGAGTAATAAGCACTATCCTTTTGAAAATCAGTAATCTGTGTACCATTCGCGGCCATGACGTATGTTTCAGCATTATCAATGTCAATCCACGAATCCAAAGTCTCATATTTGCCCGGAATATCAACAATCTCGAACTCTAATATGTATACTAAGCCTGTTCCTGTGAATGGTTCTTGGCTGGGTGGTGCTGGGAACAACGAGACTCCCTGCTTAGCCTTTGAGTGGGTTGCGTTTATTTGGGTATAGCCTGTCGTTGGTGGAGTTGGCAAAGCGGAAGTTGTCTTTCCAAAGAATATATAGTTGGTGTCCCAGGTCGGCTCGAACCATCTTGTAACATTAATAACATCATGCTCAAATATTGGAGTAATCTGAACTCCGCCGATCCCTATGTCAGTCTCTATCCAGAATGAAACATTAAATCTCCCTGAAGCGGGCATTGTTTCAGTTGTGTAGCTTATTGTTGCTGGTTCCGTCCATATATGAATGTTCTGGGCGGCAGCTGGCTTAATGTTTATTGCGCCAAAAACGCTCAAAAGGAATATCGCAGCTACTGCTATCACTAACGATTTCATAAACCACTTTTTCATAGCCTTTTCTCCTTCTCCCTTTCAGCAAAATAAACAATGACCTAATCTAAATTTAAGTATTCTGGAATTATCTTCTATCCAAACCCCCCAATATTTTAAACTTCAAAAACAAGTAAACCCACGAAACATTACGTTAGAAAACACTCAATATTTGGCGATTGTTCCTCCAAAAACCAAAAATAAAGGGGAATTATTTAGGGTTTCCTTTGGAAACTTAAGGAGCTGGTGCTTCCCAACCGAACATCTGGCAGATGCGGTAGTAGTCTGCCAGGTCCACTTGGTAGTCGCCTGTTATATCATGCACCGAATCCCAGGCTGGGTGGCCCGGATAACTTGCGAACGCCATAGCTGCTCTGTAAACGTCGTATAGGTCTACTTTGAAGTCTGGTGCCGGTATCTGCTCGTTTCCGCAGTAGAATTGTCCAGCTGTGTCTTCTGCGATTGTTACTGCTATTGGGAGGGTGAAGTTTATCCATCTGCAGATCCACGGGTTAGGATGTTCTGGATCAAGCATTTCTGGTCCTTTAATGTGAACTGCAACTTTGATCCAAGCTGGATTTCCGCATGCCGCGCTACCAGCCGGAATTTCTATATTTATGGTCTCCGTGTCCGGAATTATTGTTCCGTTTGGTAGGGTTTCTAGTGTTACGTCAATTGGGTAGCCTGGTAGCAGAACCAGTTCGCCTGGTCCGCACCACGTGCTTACTGACGGATCAGAATAATACACATACTTGTTTACTATTAGTTTGCCTCCGCTGCACTGGTTAAGCCACAAGTTTTTGAGGGTTATTTCTATTTCAATTGGTAGACTTGTGACTGTTGGCGGTTTTCCTGGGTCATGCGGCAGATTAAATCTTGTCAAGTAGGACTCTGGCGATACTGCATGAACGTTTATGTAGACTGGGTTGTAGCGGAAGTATCCATATGGATTTGTTGTTGGTACTGGCGGATAGTCTTCATCCCAGTAGCCTTCTGGCCATACTGGCTCTATGGTTAAGCCTGGCTTATTAGCCACTAGCTTGCAGTAGTAGGCTTCTGGGTTGTATTCTACAAATCTGAATGCGCCTGCTCCTACCATGTTGGGGTCTGGAGCAGGAATTGTTAGGTCAATTTTTCCTTCAGCAGCCAGTTCAATTAGGTGTTTCCATATGTGCTTGGGGAAGATTGCGGTTCCGCCTACCCATCCCACTGCCAAAACGCTTCTCGTATCAAGCAGAATTTCAATGTTTAGTGGGTCAATTATATACATGCTTTTGATGTAGACTACGTTGCTGTACCACCATGGCGGTGGCAATCCAATATCCATTAGTTCGTCGTCCATCTCAATAAGCGTATACATCACGTCTGCAGCTGTTACTGGTTCTCCGTCGCTCCAGTAAACGTTTGGCCTTAGATGCAGCCTCACACCAACCTTTTCTTCGCCTGTTACTGGGTCTGTCCAAGTGAACAATTCATAGTCTTTTGCCAGCCAGGGCATCCACTCCCACGTGTATGGGTCTCTTGCCAACAAGCTTTCATGACACAATCCCCAAACTACGTTGTCCCAAAGCCACTCAGCATAGACTGGGTTGCCTGGCTTCTCTAACTCGTCTACTTTGAAGCCCACCCTTATCGTCATATGCTCACAGTCGCCCACTGGGTGACAGTATGGATGCATGTTTAGCATGCTGTAGCCCATTCCGGTTGGGTCCGGACCCATAGCCGGAACGTTTACTATTCCCTGCCATGTTAGTCCTCTATACTTGTTTTCTCCATCGTCTGGTGTAACTGGTTCCTCGTTTGTTCCGCCTGTGTAGCGTCTTCTATATGCCTTATATCCTTGGAATGATAGGACTGGTATACATCCCATAGCTCCGCCGGGACAGTCGCATGAGTGACCGTCTTCTGGTTCTAAGGGTGAGTTAAAGATTACTTGGGCTTGGAGGCATGCGTCTTTTAGTTCATCCCAAGTTGGAGCTTCCAGGAGCTTGTCCACCCAGTAGTCGTAGGTTGAGCAGTTCATTCCGCCGTAGTTGTAGCAGAATCCTGGATACCAGTAGTAGTCGCTGTGGTATAGTACTAGGTGGTCTGGGTCTGCGCTTAATGACCAGCCGCCCGTGTAGAGGTTGAATTCGTGTTCTAGCATTACGCTGAACCAGCAGCCGTAAACGTCTTTGTATCTTCTGTTTACGCGGACTTGTAGGCAGTCTTCAATTTCATCTGCGAAGTAGTCTCCCATAGCATTTCTTAATGGGTCGTCGATTCTTATGTAGAACCAAAGCTCCAAATACTCATCTGGATCTTCAACGCCGTTTCCATTCTTGTCCCAGAACCTCCAGCCCGTATCTGGGTTGACTGGAAAGTCTGGCATACCATCCTCTGGATCTTGATCGCAATTGTCCAAGATTTGTTTAGCATATTCACAGTCGTATGGGTGTGTTAGAACCTCCATGGCACCGCCTGGAACTATATCTGGATGCTGGTATGCTGGGAGTGAAGGCGGAACAGGCGTATAAATTGGAACGGCTAAGCCTCCATAAATCTCTTGAACCACGTGGGTTCGGTTCATCAAGTGCCAAGGCGCATGCCTAAAGCACGGAACCCTAGTTGGGTTATCCTCGCCTTTTGCGCCTCTCTCGTAGTCTCCTGGAT
>QMZE01000217.1 GCA_003663025.1 Archaeoglobales archaeon | reverse complement strand
CCGGATTCAAATTCCGGCGGCCCCATAAAGTATTTTTAGTTTTGTTCAAACTTTAACCATGAGACGGTTGATAGTTGTAGCCTTGATCCTTGCCGTAACGATAATAGTAGTTAACTTGAGGACTCATGAAGTTGCGGACACATACCTCTTTACAGTTCCAAAGGTTTTGAAGGCTGGAGAATACAACTACATTGGATACACAATATTGAACAGGAGTAATCCTGCAAGTTCCAAGGTTAGAATTGAGATTGGGGATTTGAAAGATGAATTTACAATTTACGGTAGTGGTAGATTTAAAATTTTGGCACCAAAGGAGGAGGGAACATACAAACTCAAGATAACAGCTGGGAATTTTAGAGGGGAAGCTGAGGTTAGGGTTGTTAAGGATTCTCTGATCTTCATAGAGACCGACAAGCCAATCTACAAACCAGGTCAAACAGTTCACATAAGGGTCATAGCTGTCAATTCAATGCTTGAGGGGACTGAGGATGATGTTACACTTGAGATACTTGACTCGAAGGGAATCAAGGTTTTTAAGAAGGTTATTCATGTGGATGGGATGTCAGGAATAGATTTTCCAATATCTGACGATCCAAATTTGGGAGTTTGGAAGGTTAAAGTTCTGAGGAATGGAAGGATCATCAATCAACTTGACTTTAGGGTTGAGAGATACGTCCTACCAAAGTTTGAAGTCAAAATTTCTTCAAGGGATTGGATCCTTCCTAACGAGAGTCTAAAAGGTTACATCGAAGCCAGATACGTATTTGGAAAGCCTGTTAGGGGTAGATATCTCGTTGAGGCTTTTAGATACGTTGGTATATGGGAGAAGTTTGCTGAGGTTAAGGGTGAAATATACGGTAAGGTGGAGTTTGAGGTTCCTCCAGTTGAATACGTTGTATCATCACCACATCAGCAAGCTGGGGGTTTGATATTAAATGTGACTGTGTTTGAGGAAAACACGAGTTACAGTCAGACTGTAAGTAAGATGATAAGGGTTGTTCCATCTGATGTTGATGTAAAGATAATTCCCGAGGGTTCTTCATTCAAGCCTGGTATTCCTTTTAAGGTTTTGATTGTCACAAGAACACAGGATGGTGAGCTGATTGATAGGGAGATCAAGTTACTTATTGGGAAGTATTCTACGGGTAACGTTAAGACCGAGGAGATTAAAGTTGAGACTAGGGGTGGTAAGAAGGTTGTTGAGCTTAAGCCTGAGGATTGGGTTGAGACAATTTCAATTCAAGCTCAGATTGATGGTAAGGTTGTGTCATTTGTAACTTTGGGTAAGGCAATCTCAAAGAGCTTCTACATACACGTTGAGAAGGTTAAGGGTGAGAGGGTTGGTGACGAATACGAGTTTAGGGTTTACCATCCCAGAGGTAAGGTTGTTTACTACGAAGTTGTATCTAGGGGGATTGTTCTATTTACTGACTTTGTTGAGGGGGATGTTATAAGGTTTGTCGCAACTCCAGAGATGTCTCCAGAGAGTAAGATTGTAGTTTACAGCTTTTCTGGAAGTGAGGTTGTTGCAGACTATCTGAATTTTGAAGTTGAGCCAAACTTCCAAAAACTTGACGTTCACGTTGACAAGTGTGAGGTTAGACCAAGGGATGATGTAACTATTAGATTTGACGCTGAGAGGGTTGGAGTCAGTATAGTTGACAAATCTGTATTTGTCCTTGCTGAGAACAGGTTGAACCTTGAGGAGGTATTTGAGAAGCTTGAGGAGATTTATGGAAAGCCAAGGATTGAGGTTCACATGCCCGTGAAAACCTTGGGAAGTAGAGATGTGTTTGAGAGTGCTGGATTGGTTGTTCTAACAAACATGGAGATGACTAGGGGTGAAGTGAGTCAACCCATGTTTGGTGTTCTTGAGATGGGTGTTAAGAAGGCACCAGTTCCTACCGCAACCTTGGCTGAAGTCAAGTTGGTGAGACAGTTCTTCCCAGAGACATGGTTCTTTGGATTTTCAGGTAAAGAACTCAAGCTTAAAGCTCCAGACACTATAACAACTTGGGTTATACATGCTGTAACCCTCGATGGTGGTTTGAGAATGGGTAGCAATGAAGTAAGGGTTTTCCAGCCTTTCTTCATAAAGGCTGACTTTCCATATTCGGTTGTGAGGGGGGAGGAGGTTGAGCTTAAGGCTGTCATTTACAACTACGCTGGAAGGGAGCAGAGGGTTCTTGTAACAGTTGAGGAGGATGGAAGGGAGATTGTTGAAGAGTGGATAAACTTGAGCTACATATCAGAGGTGAAGTTCAAGTTTAAGGCTGACAATGTGGGAGTTAAGAGGTTTAAGATAATTGCAAGGAGTGAGGATTTTGCTGATGCAATGGTGAAGGAACTCAGAGTTGTTCCTGAAGGTGTAACGAGGGAGGAGGTTGAGAACTTTGTAGTTAAGGATGGTGATGTCCTGCAACTCAAAACTGAGGTAAACTTGAGTGTTCCAGATTCTGAACGTTACTACTTGGCTGTATCTGGAAGTTACATGGCTCAGACGATAAGTGGACTTGAGGGACTCATAAGGATGCCTTTTGGATGTGGGGAGCAGAACATGATAATCATGGCTCCTGGAGTTTACGTTGCAAGGTATCTGATTGCAACAAATCAGATGAAGCCAGAGATAATGTCAAAGGCTGAGTTGATGGCAACAGTAGGCTACCAGAGGGAGCTGACATTTATGAGAGATGATGGTAGCTTCTCAGCCTTTGGAGAGATGGACAAGGAAGGATCAACTTTTCTGACAGCTTTCGTTGTCAGAACTTTTTCAGAAGCAAAGGATATAATATACATTGACGATAACGTTATAGAGAGGGCCAAGGATTGGTTGATGAGGCACAAGAGGGATGACGGTAGCTTTGAAACCGTTGGATTTGTTCATCATAGGGATATGATGGGTGGAATCTCTGGAGATTACGCAATGACTGCATACGTAACATCATCCCTACTTGAAGCGGGTTACGATGTTAAAGATTCAATTGAATACCTTGAGAGGGGATTTCAAAATGCAAACAATTACTCAAAAGCAATTGCATGTTATGCTTTAGCCTTGGTTGGTAAGGATTACACGGATGAGATCTTAAACATTGCAATTAGGGATGGAGAAAGCATGCACATACCAACTGGAAACAAAGTTACGGATGTTGAAGCTACAGCCTACGCACTCCTAGCCTTAACAAAGCTTGGAAAACCTGAAGCAAAGTTCTTTGCTTCTTGGTTGATGGAACATAGAAATTCAAATGGAGGATTCTACTCGACACAGGATACGGTTATGGCAATCAAGGCTTTGACAGAGTTCAGTGTGAGTGCTTCGACAAACGTTGATCTAACGATCAAAATCAAATTTGATGGTAAGAGGGAGATTGTTAAAGTCAATAGT
>QMZE01000216.1 GCA_003663025.1 Archaeoglobales archaeon | reverse complement strand
TCAGGGCGGTTTACTTCCGAAGGCTGATTTGAATTTTTACATCTCTATAATCGAAGCCGTTAGGGATGTGAGCGATGACATACACATACACGCCTTCTCTCCCATGGAGATTCATCACATGGCAAAGAACAGTGGTTTGAGTGTGAAGGATGTTTTGAAGGAGCTTAAGAGGGCTGGCTTGGATTCCATACCTGGAACTTCTGCAGAGATCCTGGACGATAAAGTTAGAAAGGTGATATGTCCGAGTAAGATAAGCACAAGTCGGTGGATTGAAATAGTGGAGACTGCTCACAGGTTGGGAATTCCATCAACAGCTACCATGATGTTCGGGCACGTAGAGAACTGGGAGCACAGGATCAAGCATCTGACGATAATAAAAGAGATACAGAAGAGAACGGGTGGATTCACCGAGTTCATACCCCTCCCCTTCATGCACAAGAACAACGAACTCGGTAAGGTCGTGAAACCTTCGTCGGGATTTGAGGATTTACTCGTGATAGCGATCTCAAGGATAGTTCTTCATCCAGAGATAAAGAACGTTCAGGCTTCCTGGGTCAAGCTCGGAATTAAATTGGCTCAGGTCGCTCTTAACGTTGGAGCAAACGATCTCGGTGGAACTTTGATGGAGGAGAACATATCCAAATCAGCTGGAGCGACGAGCGGTGAATTTCTGCCAAAGGACGAAATTGTAAGGATAATAGAGGCTGTTAAAAGGGTTCCGAAGCAGAGGGATACCTTATACAGAATTCTGGATTGAACTACCTTGATATCCTGTAGGTTACCGTGAAGATGAGCAAAGAGATCATCAAAGCTCCCAAAATAGATTCAGCCGAAACAAGAATCTGAGAGATCGGGTTTGAAACGTTCGGCTGAATGTTAGCGTATCCCAAGCTTGTGAACGTTATTATGCTGTGGTAGAGATAATCTAAAAGACTTGGCTCGACTACCCTCCCGTTTACAATCTTTACTATTCCCTTCGTCGCCCAATACAGAATTGCAAAGAAGAGTATTATTATTGCAGAGATGATTAGAGGTCTCCCAACCTTCACTCCGTATCCCGTAAGCAGTTTTAAGATGAGAAAGTCGAAGAAAAAAGACCTGAGTTTATTCACAAATCCCCCCATGGTCCGTAGGAGTTTCCTTCTAACTTCGCATCTCCTGTAATGGTATTTTAGGGCTTCATCTATCATCCCGTTCTGAATGTAAAAGTTGTATAGCTTGTTGTAAACCTCGTAAGACGCTTTATAAAGTTCTGTCCTGAGTTCTTGCCTATCTACATCGAGGTGAAATTCATCAACATCATCGAGATACTCGAACTCGATTCCCTCCTCCTTAAACATGGCGATGCCCCTATCTCTGTCAAAAAGGATCACTCGATATTTATCTGAAACATGCACAACCGCACCTTTTTCGATAAGCTCGGAAGCTTTTTCTTTTCTTTTTTCTCTTATTTTTTCTAAATCAAGAAGTTCGATCCCTTCTCCAACGGCATCGGCAACAAATTCGTTTATTTCTCTTTCTCCAAGTATTGCCAATCTTAGCGATTTCGTTTCATCGATATAAGAGTTATAAAGATTTGTGTACGTCAAATTCGCACGATCTAAACGAGTTTTGGAGTCTACAATAACATAAGATAAGTTTGCCCTTTGAAGTTCTGCTCCCCAAAGATCAGCTTCTTGAAGTTTTGCCACTCTAAGATTGGCTCCCTGAATGTTTGCCTCCCGAAGATCAGATCTTTTAAGTTCTGCTCCCACAAGATCAGATCCTTGGAGATTTGCTTTACAAAGTCTGGCTTCTTGGAGATTTGCTCCACAAAGGTCGGCTTCTTGAAGATTTGCTTGATGAAGGTCAGATCCTTGGAGATTTGCATACACAAGGAAAGCTTTTTGAAGATTTGTCCCCCAAAGTTCGGCTTCTTGAAGATTTGCATACGCAAGGAAAGCTTCCCGAAGATCTCTCCACCTAAGCCTTGTCTTCCTTAGATACACTCCAAGAATCTTATACTTCTTCAACTCTTCAAGCTTTTCATCATCGGGTGACTTCCCATCCTCTTCTTTATGCCAATAACAGTAGTCTTCTCCAGGGAGCGCTTCGAGAGGGCACTCCAACGAATCAACAAATCTGAACTTACACCTCCTCATGATAGACCAACGATTTCAACTCTTTGCTGAGATTTTGTATGAGTGACAGCTAACTTCGTCAACTCGATATCCTGACTCTCAACGAAGCATCCCTCAACCATTCTAACGATCGCCTAAAACATCTCTAACCCATTCCAAAACCTTCTCAATCCTCTCCTCAACAGTTCCAAGGTAGTTCTCAGGCTTCAAGATTTCTCTCAGTTCCTCCTCCTTGAGGTAACTCAAAATCCTCTCATCCTTCAGCAATTCTTCCAGCAAGCTCGTATCTCTCTCGTAAGCCCTCATTGCAACTTCCCTAACAATCTCATGAGCTTCCTGCCTCCCCAATCCCTTTTTAGTCAAAGCCAACATGACAGCCTCGCTTAGATTCATACCCTTCAGACTTTCCAAGTTCTCCCTAACCCTTTTGAGATTTATCCTCAACCTTTCAACGATCCTTATCATCTTCGTCAGTATGTGATCTGTCAAAACGGTAGCCTCAACCAGAATTATCCTCTCTGCCGAAGAATTCGTCAGGTCTCTCTCCTCCCACAGGATTGCACTCTGATGCATCGGCTCCACGAAACCCCTGATAACCCTCGCAATCCCACAGATGTTCTCACAGTCTATCGGATTCCTCTTGTGTGGCATTGTCGAACTTCCAACCTGTCTCTCACCGAACTCCTCCATGACCTCTCCGACCTCTCCTCTCTGAAGTATCCTGAAGTTTGTAGCTATCTTCTCAAGAGTTGTTGACAAGTTTGCAAGGAATTCGACGTATTCGCAGTAGTGATCTCTCGGGATTATCTGTGTCGATATCAAAGCCGGTTTCAAGCCCAAAATCTTCATAACTTCCTCCTCAATCTCAAGACCTTCCTCCCCAAACCCAGCCTGAGTTCCAACGGCACCGCTCATCTTCCCAACCAACAACCTATCCTTCATCTGTTGAAGTCTAACGTAATGTCTTGCAAGCTCAGAAGCCCAAACTGCAAATCTGAAACCGTATGTAGTTGGAAGGGCTGGTTGTCCGTGAGTCCTACCCAAGCACACGACATCCTTGTAAGCCAAAGCCTTATCGCACATCAAACCTATCAGTCTCTTGAGCTTTTGCTCAATTATCTCTACAGAATCCCTAAGCTGGGTTGCAACTGCCGTGTCTGT
The DNA here is from genome assembly GCA_003663025.1 of Archaeoglobales archaeon. Classification (GTDB taxonomy): domain Archaea; phylum Halobacteriota; class Archaeoglobi; order Archaeoglobales; family Archaeoglobaceae; genus Archaeoglobus_B. Next base: position 103 of record QMZE01000216.1, on the reverse strand, counting down.
TATATCATTGGAGGTTGCACCAAAGTGAACCCACCTCGCAACCTCCTCATCCAAAACCTCACTTATAGCCTTCACGAGAGCCATCACGTCATGCTTTATCTCC
>QMZE01000215.1 GCA_003663025.1 Archaeoglobales archaeon | reverse complement strand
TATAGCTCCTCCAATGGTCAAGATAGTTGGTGTTTTTGGAGCACGAATAACGAGCATAGAAAAAGCCTTCGGAAAGATACTTCTTGGAACAAACACCACACCCAACACTGGGGCCCTGGAAGCGACACCTTTTGACACCGGTAACAGAGATATAGTGGTTCTTGATGAGATAATCCAAGAAAAGCCGCCGGCTGTGAGCTTTTCACTTCCGCTAGCGCTCCCAAGCATGGTGAAAGCGACATCTGCTGGGATTTTTGGAGAATTCCACTTGGTGGCTACCGTAATCCGAGAATGGTTCTCTACCTCAGTAGAGACAACAAACTGATCGTCCATGAGTATGACCTCTCGCTTCCAGCTGGAGAAACCGTTTCGGAGACCTTCGGGGTGAAAGCAGGTAAGAACATCATCAAGCTCGGCTCCTTCAGCGGAATAGTTAGCTTCGAGCTGGAGAAAGAAGATGGAAAAAGGAAACGAGAATAGAGCTTTGCTGACCTTTTTTCACAGTTTGAATTTGCTGATGATGTTTCTAAGTTGTTGGACGATGTTTTTGAGGTCGTTAGCAGCTCTTTTGAGTTCTTCTGTTGCTGCAGTCTGCTCCTCAACTGCAGAACTAACCTCCTCAGCACTAGCCGTAGTCTCCTCAGCACTCGCAGCCAAATTCTCCAATGCCCGAAGCGCCTTCTCAACCTCCTCCTGAGTCTTAACAATCTGCTCTTTCACCTCACCCATCCTACCACTAGCATCCTGCAACAAATCAGCAATGTTGGTCAAATATGTAATCGTCTCTTTGAGAGTGTCTGCGCTTTCACTCACCACTCTGACGCCCTTCTGGGTGCTTTCTACTGCGTCTTTAATCTCGCTTGTAATCTGGTCGATGATGCTCTTGATATTGTCTGCTGCCTGCTTGCTTTCCTCAGCAAGCTTCCTAATCTCTTGAGCAACCACTGCGAAGCCCCTGCCTGCCTCACCGGCCCTAGCAGCCTCAATAGCCGCATTCAAAGCAAGCAAATTCGTCTGCTCGGCAATGCTAGTAATCACATCTGTAATCTCCTCAATACTCTTGCTCATCTCAGAGACCTTTCTGACCGCACTTTCGATACCGCTCATCATTTCTTGAATGCTTTCGATCTGTCTGGCCGAGCTTTCGCCTTTTTCTCTACCTTCGTTGGCTATTGTGACAACTTCATTTACTGCTGCCTCAAATTCATCCATAGCCCTGACGCTTTCTGTGCTTGTCTCTGCCACAAAGCGCATTCCTTCGGTTATTTCATTGATGTGTCCTTGTTGTCTTTGTGCTTCAATGCTGACTTGTTGAACCGCCTCATTGACTTGATTGATAGCTTCAGTGACGTCGGTTGTGATTTGGGCTAAGATGTTGGCTTTCTTGTCAAGCTCGTTGGTGACGTTAATTATTTCCCCTATGAGTCCTTTAAGTCTGTGAGTTGTGTCGCGGAGGTCTTCGAGAATTCCTTTAAGTTCACCCTTGGCCTCTATCGTGAGACCGTTGCTCAAGTCTCCCTCGGCAAGGCGTTCAAGTTTAGTAGCTATATTATCCAGCGTTCCCACGAGGTCTTTTCCTACCGCTTCGAAAGCTTTAATAAGCATCCCAATCTCATCGTTCTCGAGGTACCTTATCTCCCTTAGCTGCCTGTTAACATCACTCAACCTACCCTCCGCTAAAGCCTGAGCAATGTTTCTGAGCTTTTCAAGAGGCTTAAGAGTGTTTTTGAGCACTTTGTAAACGAGGATTACCACTAGTAATCCCACGAGGGCCGAGATGAGCGAGCCAAGCATGATGTCCTTGATCTCTTCGTCAATGGTTGAAGTAATCTCGGACATTGTTTTCTCCGTGCTTTGAGTTAGTATTTCCCCAACTGAGTTCGTTAGTGGATCTGTGAGTTCATGGAGTGGCACTGTGGCTAAAACTATCCATCCCGTGGTCCTCATCCTTTTGTATCCAGCTATCTTCTCTACATCTTGGAACGGGTAGAGAATCCATCCTTTGTTCTTGTTTTTGTCAAGTTCATCTGCAAGGGGACTTAGGTTGGGATCGTTGTGTATATTGAAGGTCTGAACCATGCTCTCGTCAGGGTGTACAATGATGGTGCCGTCTTTGTTTATGATAGCTATATAGCCGCTTTGACCTATTTTTATTTCTCTTGACTGCTCTATGAGAGTGGAGACAAAGACATCAACCCCAATAACACCAACGAGCTTACCATTAATATAAATCGGTTCGGAGTATGTGACTATCCATTTCCCCGTTGAGGCATCCCGGTATGGCTCGGTCCAGACAGGACCGTTCTTTGCCATCGCTTCCTGATACCAAGGTCTCTTCCTCGGATCATAACCCTCAGGTAGGGGCTCATCGGGCCACATATACATTCCACCGCTCGTGCTTCCGAAGTACACATAGGCAATATTTGGATCCAAATCTTTCACAGCTCTGAAGCGGTCCAAGAGAAACGCTCTGAACTGCATATCACTCTCGTTATAGTTTGAATATGCCAGTTTAACAGCTTCTATTGCCATGGCTCCCATAACGTGCATCTTCTCGAAGTAGTCATCAAACAGTCTTGCACCAAGCTCTGCAGAGCCTATCACCATTGTTCCGATCTCTTCTGTTATTGGTTCCTTAATGCCTTCCTCCATCATCATTGGGAGTTCATGACTCAACTGATTCTCAAGAACGGTACGAACATGATCCTTCATTTTCACGGTATAGTAAGTCGTTATCACTGTCCCAATGATAACTGTGACTAAAATGGCTGCTATAGTTGTCAGAAGTATCTTTTTACGAAATTGCAACTTGTCACCCCCCAACCTTAACTGCATTTTAGGAGTTATAACTTTTATAAAGTTAAATCACTTTTGTGTAGGGAACAATGTAGGAGGCAATGTAGGTAATTAGGACTTAAAGAGGAGAGAGAAAAGAGTGGGATCAGTTCCTTTCAAGGATGTTGTTCCAAGAGTACTTGGACTCTATGAGCTCTGTGATGGTGATTTTTTTCTCGTTGGAAATCTTTGGGTTCAGCTCCTTCAAGATTTTAAGGACTTCCTCCTTCGGAAGATCCTTTTCGTCGAAGGTTACGAAGCCTCTTCCAGTGTAGCTGTTGAGGAAAGCCTCCCAGACCTCGGCCTTTGTCAGAAGCTCGTATTGCTTCACCGTTAGAAGCTCCCAGTTGCCCTTATCGAACTCAAGCTCAAACCTAGTGAGTTTCTTATCTGGATTGATGGTCATCTCATCACCCTCACTCCTTCGCAAGCCCAAAGTAGTTCTTTATGTCAATGTAAGTCTTCCTATAAATCTCACTTCCCTTCATTTTTTCAATGAACTCCTTAGTTCTCACGTATTTGTCTTTCTGGTACTCCCAGTCTGGATGGAGGGC
>QMZE01000214.1 GCA_003663025.1 Archaeoglobales archaeon | reverse complement strand
TGCTGAACCTAAAGAGACTGAAGAATGTGAAGTTTGTCATAGACAGACCACTAAAACCTCAAAAGATATTTAGGTTTATACAGGAGCTTGGAAATATCGATGAAGGTGAGATGTATCGAACTTTCAACATGGGTATGGGATTTGTAATCATACTTTCAGAGGAAGATGTAAATTGTGTTGAGAGGTTTGTTGAAGGTAGAGTTGTGGGTTACGTTGAGGATGGTGAGGGTGTCTATGTCGAAGGTTTAAGGATCGATACCTTTTAATATTGGGTAAAGATTTCGTTATGAAGGTTGGAGATGCCATGGTTAGGGATGTTATTTCGGTAGATTACAGAACTCCCGTGAAAGAAGTTGTAAAGGAGATGGGAAGGAGGAGAATTGGAAGTGTTTTGGTTTCAAGGGATGGAGAGATTTATGGGATATTTACGGAGAGGGATCTTGTTTCAAAGGTCTTGCTTGAGGGGAGTTTGGATGATGAGGTTGGAAAATACACTTCTACACCCCTTATAATAGTTTCACCTGACTACGATCTAAAGGAGGCTACGAGGATAATGTCAGACATGAAGATCAAGAGACTTGTGGTTGTTGAGGATGACAAGATTGTTGGAATTCTGACAGCCAGTGACGTTGTGAATGCAATTGCAAAAGCCCCCTTGAAGGTGATGTGAATGAAGTGTGTTACATGTGAAAAGGAAATTAGAGAGGAGGATGAGGGTATAACTTGGAGGAGATGCAGTATATGCAAGAGACCAGTTTGCTTCGATGACATAAGATATATTGGAACTTGGATAAGGGGGCTTTACAAGAACTACATAAACGTCATACCAGTATGCCCAGAGTGTCTTCCAAAGTCTATGCTGAAGAGACTTGCTGAAAGGACACTTGAGTAGTTAATCCAATGAAGATTCAGATTTACGGTGCTGGGATATCGGGAAGTTATCTATACAACCTTTTATCTCAGAATGGATTTGAGGTTGGCATATTTGACGTTAGGAAGGAACCCGATTGTAGGTGTGCGTGGGGATTCAGCTACTCCGAAACAAAGGAACTTTACAGGGAGGTTGGATTGAACGTTGACGATTATGTGCTCTCAAAGCCCGAGTATGTTATTCTAAACGGTAAGATATGGCTTAAGAACAGGGAAGTTGTTATATTAGACAAGAAGGATATCATGAGGGAACTTTGGAGATTTGAGCTGAGAGATGAGGGTGGCAACATCTTGATAGATGCAACGGGAAGTAGTAGGGCTGTGCTACCAAGAATAAAGAACGATTCAATCTATACAACTGTCCAATACATTGAAAGGCAAGATCTGGATGAAAACATCTACATACACATGATTAAGACTGGATATGCATGGGCTTTTCCACTTGGAAACGGAAGATGGCATGTTGGTGCTGGAGATATTACAAAGGAGAGGGCTTTTGAACTGATAAGGATGCTTAGGGAGACCTACGATTTGAAGGATTCTGATAAGGCTTGTGTTTGCTTTGGAAGGATAAGACTCCTACCACCATCCAAGTGTAAGCCGATAGTTTACGGGAACGTTTACGGTGTTGGAGAGGCTGTGGGATGTGTGAGTGGAACTGGAGAAGGAAACGCACCATCTCTGAAGTGTGCAAAGATACTTTACGATTGCCTGATAAACGATGAGCTTGAGAGGTATGAGGAGAGAGTTTTAAGGGAATTCTGGTGGATTGAGGTTGAGCATGATTTTGTATCCGCAATTCAAAATGGAAAGAAGATTAAGGCTTTGAGACTACTACCAAAGGTTATATCTGTAGAGTCAAAGAGGAGTGTGAAGCATTCTTTTGTCACCATGAAGAAGATGTTGAGCATGTTGATCTAACTGGACTGCTCTATTGAAAATAGATCATAAGCCTCAGCAGATATATAAATAAAAGACCGCTCCTAGCAAACTAAGTTACATGTCGGTACTCGACAACCGTATAATTTTCAACAGAGCGGATGAAAAGGTTAAGGAGTGAGGGGTGTGATAAGAGATGGGTGGATTTGCTGCGAGTGGAGCAGTAATGACGCCAGATATGTTTATTCAAATTGGACTATTTGAGGCTTTATTTTTACTGGCACTTGGATTACTTGGATTCTTTGGAGGAATTATCAGTGGATTCATTGGATTTGGTGGAGCCTTTGTTCTAACACATGGAATGATGTCGATAGATGCTCCCGGTCCAATTGCGGCAGCGAGCAACATGTGTCACGAGTTCTCAAAGGCTATGATAGGTGCTTGGAGAAGGAAGAAAATAGGTCATTTGGACGTTAAGCTTGCAACTCTCATGGCTTTATCGGCGATTGCCGGAGTTCAGGTTGGAATATGGGTTCAAAGATTGATTTTGAAGACGTTGGGAGTTACGGGGACAAACCTTTATAGCATGGCGTTCATTATCGTCCTTCCAATCGTTGCATCATTAATCGTTGCATCATTTTGCCTAAGAGACGTAATAAAAGCAAGAAAATATGGAATTGAAGACACAGAACCAGAATTTGCCAAGAAGCTAGAGAAAAAGTTCAGAGTCCCTCCAATGATCAACTTTAAAGTAGCGGGAAGAACTCAATCCCTATGGCTAACAATTCTTACAGGATTTGGAGCTGGATTTCTTCCAACAACTATAGGTGTTGGAGGTCTCATTGTTCCATTGATGATATATATAATTGGTGCTCCTAGCTTCGTTGCAAGCGGAACAGGGCTAGGAATAGCATTTGTAATGGGTTCAACCGGAACATTTACGTGGACATACTTAGTGGGGGCAGTGGACTTTAGAATGACAACTCTTATACTTGCGGCATCCCTGATAGGTGTTCAGATAGGTGCAGTTGGAACAACTTACGTCAGGCAGTATTTCATCAAACTGGCAATGGCAGTTGTAATGCTTCTCGTAACTGTGAGCAGGGCTTGTGCAATTCCTGGATATCTTGTAGATCTAGGATGGATAAGCCTAGATCCCACCATAAGGTCTGTTTTAGATTCTCTGGTCTTGCCCATAATGACGGTTGCATTTCTATCCGTTACACCGATAGTTCTAATTCCGATGATAAGCGTTAGGAGAACTCTCTCAAGAGCCGGAGTTTTAACACAGGCCTTGGTAAGTACGGGACATAAGAAGAGGTTAATTCCAAAGACTGTTCTTTTCGGAGCGATTAGCGGGATAAACTACTACCTCCTCTTCAGAGATCCAACTGCTTGGCCGAAGTTCGTTACTTCGATTCCTCTAGCAGATACCATTACTGCAATAGCCTTAACGTTGGGTGTGATATTTCTAGCGATATACTGGTCATTCATACATGGAAATTTCGCTCATTGCGTCCTAGACTTAGTTAAGATAACTGCATTGAAAAAGGATGTAGCCGAGGTGATAAGCAAGGAGGG
>QMZE01000213.1 GCA_003663025.1 Archaeoglobales archaeon | reverse complement strand
CCTTGCAACCCTCAAATCCCCCTTGCTCTTCCTCAAATAAACTCTGTAAGTTGCAGTATGTGCGACTATGTGTCCTCCAATTGGTCTCGTTGGATCTCCGTAAAATGTGTCTGGCTTTGCCATCACTTGATTTGTAGCAACTATTGCAGCGTTGAATATGCATGTTTGTCCTGTACAACTGGTACAGTGGTTCTCTATCAGTTAGATGTCACACAAACCAATCCTTAACCCTCAAATCCTTACCCATAAAGCGTGCCAGTAAAACCCTAAAAAAGCAACTCAAACATATCATCGTCCAGAGTGGTGAGTAGAGGAAGTAGTAGATTGGCAGTAGTGTGTAGTCAATTTTGTATTTCTCCCTCTTTGACATGATTACAATTACAGAAGTCCAAACTGTGAATGGAAATAAAACTGAAAACAGATTTTTTATCGTGTGAACACTGAAGAGTGTTAGGAGTGCGAAAGATAAAAACTTCACGGGAATGAACGTTAGGAGTGGCAGTATGAGATAGAGGATCTTTAGAACTATCGAGTTTGGAAGTGCAGCGTAAATCAACAATCCAAGGATTGTGGGATAGAACATGAAGAGGTAGGGAACCCAAACCTTCCTCAAAATCTTACCAAAATTTTCAATGATAATCTCAGCCCCACCTAATCCCCACCTCTCCCTCTGAGATAGCCAACCTCTAAAGCTTGATGGAGCCTTTGTTATAGCCCTTCCACATATCTTAACACCGTAACCATTCAAACCCAACCTAAAACCAAGATCTGTATCCTCATTTATCCTCCTCCTAAAGCCACCAAGCTTGAGAATTACATCTCTCTTTATCATGAAGGCTGAACCGTTCATACTAAGGTAGGAGTTAAATTTGGATGCAAACTTTGAAGACAGGAACATGACGAAGTAATCTATGTTTGCCAATCTCTCCATCAAAGATTTTCCAACAACCTCCTTTCTAATCTCAACAACATCGAAATTGTCAAAGCTCAGATCAACAATCTTCGTATCGGAATCAAGGAACAGTATGTAGTCACCGTTGGTCAGTTCAATTGCATCGTTCAAAGCTCTCCACTTTCCCCTCCTATCATCACTCAACGTAGCCTTAACTCCATACTCTTCAATTAATCTCAACAAATCGTCACTTGGCTCATCCACAGCAAGAACAATCTCGAAACCCCTATCCATCAAGAACCTTAAATTCTCCTCAACAAATCCCTTTTCTCTGTATGCAACTATAATTGCAGATTTCATTTGATCGATCTCTCCAAACTTTCAATCTCATTTAATATCTTGAGCTTCAACCTCCTTAGGACGTCAATAGGATTCTCAGCACTATAAACATATCCAATCCATCCCCTTCTAACCATCTCCCTCCTCACTATACCCCTATTGCAGAGATCCTTAAGTCTGTCCCTAACAAATCTAACTGAAAGATTCAACTCCCTAGCAATCTCACTCACCCTCATCTCCCCCCTCTCCAACAAGAGTGAGTATATCCTTAAATCTGATGGCTTAAATCTAAGGTTACTCAAGATGTTTTCAATGTCGGCAATAACGTTTCTCATTGCACAAGTTTGATTACCAATGATATATGAACGTATCTGTTCTCACAGATGAATCGAAAATGTCATATATCTTTGAGCTCAGATTGAATTATGAGGGAGATTAAGATCAGAATTCCAACACCAGAGGATTTATTTCGTAGTGAATTTGGAAGACACATGATGAGAGCTTATAAGGAGTTTTTACTGGCACTTTTAAGCATTCCACAGAGACACATAAAGAGGATTGAGGAGATTGAAAAGAAGTTTGAGTCGAAATCGTGAAATACAATTCGTTAAACTAAGAACATGCTAAAGCAGATATCGGTGTTTGTTGAGAACAGGCCTGGAAAGCTTGCTGAAGTTACGGAGGTTTTGTATAAGGAAGGTGTAAATCTTAGGGCTTTCACAATAGCTGAAGCTGGAGATTTTGGTATCATTAGGATGGTTGTGGATAGGACTGAGGAAGCATACAGAGCTTTGAAGTCCTCTGGATTTACAGTTGCCTTGACAGAAGTCTTGGCTGTTGAGGTTAAGGATGAGCCTGGGGGACTGTTTAAAATTGCAAAGGCACTTGGAGATGAAAACATAAACATAGAATACGTCTATGCATTTGCATTTGAAAGGGAGAGGGCTTTGATAATATTGAAGCCAAACAACCTGGAGAGAGCTAGGGATGTTCTTGAGGAGAGGGGTTTCCTATTTAGAGAGAAGTTTGAATGAGGTGTGAGTGTGGATTTGAGCTGAAAAGTCATAATTCATACTGTTTGGCATGTGGAAGGGTAAACGCCTTAGCCTGTGGTTTATACATCGATTTGAAGGTTCATCTGATAACAATCGGTAGGGTTGTTGAGATGGAGTCTTTTAAGATTTATGAGGAGGAGAAGTCAATAGTGAATCTATTTGAGATTTTGGCTGAGAGAATTCATGAAAAGAGGGTTGAAGATGTTTACGTCTGTGGAGAGAATTACAAGCTAATAGATTTTGGTTTTGAAAATCTTAGAAGATGTGCAATAAGTGACATAAAGATATACAGGACAAATCCACTTCCGTTTGATGAATTTGTTTCAAGGCTTAAGGATTTTATCGTTAGGAAGAGGGAGCTTAAGAGAGTAGAAATTTCACCGGAGGATAAGATTCAAGGTTCTCACAAAACCATAATTGGAGGAAGGATTGGAAGGGAGAAAATTTACAGGGTTGCAACTTGTGAGTTTGTCAAAAAGATAGTTCCAGGTGTGATAACGTGTAGTGGTAGTCCTTCTGGTGGGGGTGTAAGGTTTAAGGTTACGAGGTGTGATGAGAGGGGAAATGTAAAGGGGATACTTGTAGATGGTTCAACCGTTCAGGAGATACACATAGTAACAACTGCAAAGAATAAGGAACAGGGAGAGGTTGTTTTAAGGATTTTGAAGGGTATCGTTGACGAGAAGTGAACAAATTCTATCATGAAAAAGATCTTAGCAACAGAATGTAAGTCCATGTGAAGTAACACATTAAATAACAATAATATCACTTTGTGTAGCAGTAGCATATGAGGGCAAAGTCACATGAAATGTCACAAAAGAAATTGAGTTTCTTTTCTGGAGTAAATCTGAAACCATGGTATTAAGTCCTTCTTAAAGCGTTAGGGTAAAGAGGATCAAAGAAACCTTCTAGGCTGGAGGAATTACGAGAAATTGGTTGTAAGATTGTCTAAAGTTTTAATTCAGGGACAGAATCAATAATGTGCAATATAGCATCCTTAAATTTCTTGATTTCGGTCATCAGAACTTTATATTCCAAAACTGATGAATAAGGGAATGTTTGCCAAGAAAACGGATAGGAATGGACAAAAAGACTATAATTTTCATAAAGCTT
>QMZE01000212.1 GCA_003663025.1 Archaeoglobales archaeon | reverse complement strand
TACACAGACCCACAGCATGAGCTATGCCAAGAGGCTTACCTTGGTGAATGTATGTTATCCTGACCCCAAACCTAGATCCATCACCATAGTGCTCCTGAACCAGCTCTGGGTATATCTCGCCCAAGACTATGGCTATATCCTTTATACCAGCATCCCTAAGATCCTCTAGCACATACTGGCTGACAGGCTTGTTGGCTACGGGAATTAGCTGCTTAGGACCACTAAAAGTCAAAGGCCTAAGCCTAGTACCAGCACCACCGTGTAGTATGACCCCTTTCAAAGCTCCACCCTAAGAGTTGGCTCTTAGAAAATATAAACTTATTTAAAAGCTAGAAACCCCTTGGTTTCTGTGATTAAGATATTCAACTTATCACTTGAGCTTCCAAGAGGTTGCATGTAAAACCTTCTTGGTGATTGGGGGCCTCTACTACTTGTTCTCAACATACCGCTTCACAGTTCCCTTTAAGGTATCTTCGAGGAATAGCTGGGTGTCAGTCTATTTTCCTTATTTTCGATGAGTCTAGTCCATATCTCATATCATAACTAGCTCTTCAATGAAGGTCATTAGGCTTTCAGGCTTATGGATAAGCCTAAGGATCACTTTAACCATGCTTAGATTACTCGGTTCGTTATCGGGCTAGAACATTGTACATCTCTCCACTCTTCTCCTTCTCTAAGACAGATTTTACGGTTCAGCACGTGGCTAGAATGTAAATTCGATTTCTAACGTTTACCCCTCTACCATAAATTGATATTGGAATGTCTAAGTAGGGCTCTTATTATCGTTTTAGGTATAAGCTTCTCTAGGAATTGATAACAGTCGAAGTTACTAGTAGGCCTGACTATGACTATACTAAGTTCTATGATAGGCTAAGCGGAGCAAGTCTGCGGAGCTTTTGAAATAGCGTATGGTGAGAAGGGCTTAAGCCTGCCATCCTTCTTAAAAATCCTTTCATGATTTCACCAATACTACTATAAGGATCAACGTAGATGTTGCCAGAAGTAACTATACCACGATCGACGAAAGCTGGGTCGCGGATAAGAGCTCCCGACTCGACAACTACATCGTCAATATATACATGACCTTCAATCACAGCACATTCCTCACTTTACCTCTAACCACTCTGGAGGGATCTTTCCTATCTAAAAGCATACGATTAGTCTCCAGCAAATCTCTGACAGTACCTGTATCCTTTCACCAACTAGAAACAACATCATAATCTACCTTAAAACTACGGTCGATAAGACCTTGAATAGTGTCAGTAATCTCAAGCTCACCACGCCAACTAGGACGCAACTCCTCAATAACCTCAAAAATATGAGGAGGACGGAAGAAGTAGACACCCACCAGTGCATAGTCGCTCGGGGAACCTTAGGCTTCTCAACCAGGCCTCTTAAGCCTACCCCTCATCAAACTCAGCAACACCAAACTTCCGCGGATCAGGTACCTGGGCCAACAATACCATAGCATCAGCATCCCCCGCTAAACCTCCTAACGAACTTCCCTATACCCTCAACAAGCACATTGTCCCCGAGATACACTACAAATGGTTCATCACCAACAAAATCCCTAGCAATATACACGGCATGAGCAAGCCCGTACGGGTAACCCTGATAGATATAGGTAAGCCTCAGACTAAACCAACCGCCATCACCATAATACTCAATCACGCGCTCCGGAGCGAGCTCACCCAAAATAACAGCTACATCCCTAACACCACTATCACGCAGATCCTACAAAGCCCACTGACTAACAGGCTTACCAACCACCTTAATCAACTGCTTAGGACCAGTATGAGTTAACGGTCTCAACCTAGTACCATGACCACCATGTAGCAAAATACCCTTCATGGTAGAAATAATAAAGAAAAATAGTATTTAACTTTTGTTAAGAAACTCCAACAACGCTTTCCTTACACTCTTTAACAAACTCCCTGACACATTCTTCAAGTTTAGGAATATTAATACCATAAACCCCTCTCGTTCTTTCAGTACTCAAACTACTATCCCTAGGTCTCTTAGCCTTCAGCCTCACTTCACTCATTTTAGTCGCAACAATCAAATCTGAATTAACATTCAAACACCTAGCAATAATCAAAGCAAAATCATAACGAGAACAACGCTCACCAGCTACATGCAAAAACCCCTAATATTCCTCTCAGCAATATCAAGCAAAGCCTTAGCAAGAACTTTATTATAAGTCGATGAAACAAACTGATCCCCGAAAGCCCTAACTTCCTCACTCCTCATAAGCTTTTCAAGGACAATAATGCCAAAGTTCTTCTTATCAACACCATAACCATAAATTGCACTAGTCCTAATAATACAATACAACTTCCTTACCAATAAGCTTCGTCAAGCCATAATAATTAATTGGACTTGGAACATCATCCTCTTCATATAAACCCTTCTCACCATCAGAAACATAATCAGTAGAAATATAAATCATAAAAATCCTCCTAACTTGACAAACTTTAGCAATAGCTCTTGTACCTTCAACATTAATCCTCCAAGCATACTCCTTATTCACCTCACAACCATCAACATCAGTATAAGCAGCACAATGAATAATTACTTCTGGATTTTTATTTAAATAAAACATCCATCACTCGCACTTTATTCGCCAAGTCAAGCTTAATCCAATTAGCACTTATATAAGTTGATGGATTAGTCCTAAAACAAGTAGCATAAATCTCATAACCTTTATTAGTAGCCTCCATAACAACCTTATGACCCAACAAACCAGTAGCACCAGTTACAAAAACCTTCATACCTATCACCTATAAGGAGGATAAAACCAATCCTCGCTAGTATAAGGTATTGATCGTCTATTGCATATATACTTAATATTTTCTCCTTGATGAGTCTCATATGAATATATAGAACTATTAATAAGCTAAAAGTCCTTTGAGCATTACAGTTATATAAGTTCTGTGAAGCTCACTCAACTGAACTTTAAGTGAATTTAATAAATATGAGTTCATGTTAGACTATTGATCAAGCACATCTAAAATCCACCCTTTCACGGCTTACCTTAGGAGTGGCTAATAATGTACATTTTATAGTTGAGAATTTCTTTCTGAGTATACAGAATACCCCTCACTAATGCTCCTCATAATTTCTCTAACAAAAAACTCTCAATTTTTCACATATAAGGTTCGATAACCTAGTTCTGAGTAAATGAAGAGAAAATTATTAACTCAAGAGTGGTAAAAATTCATGGGATTAGAATGACGTTACTATACAACTTCAGAGGAATAGCAAATGAAAGTCTAACAGTAGAGCTAGCATTGAAAATAGGAAATGCCGCAACTAAATTCTTCTCTGGAAAGAATATCGCCATAGGAAGTGACCATAGAGTGTCCTCTCCTATGCTTAAATCAGCACTCACAGCTGGCTTATTA
>QMZE01000211.1 GCA_003663025.1 Archaeoglobales archaeon | reverse complement strand
TCACACATCCGCAGTTACTGCAAGTCTTCGACGACGGGTAGAACCTTGGCGCGACAATCAACTGACTGCCGTACCATCGCGTTTTATAGCCGAGCTGTCTCCTGAATTCTGCCCACCCGGCGTCGGCAATGCTTCTCGCGAGGCTGCGGTTTCTTATCATGTTCGATACGCCAAGCTGTTCGACCACAATTACTGACTTGGTTTTCGCCAGCCAGGTCGTGAGCTTGTGGATAAAGTCCTTCCTCGCGTTCCGAACACGACGATGCAGTCTCGCCAAACCCATTGCTGACTTGCGACGATTCGCACTTCCTTTCTGCTTTCGAGCATGCTTCCGCTGACGTCGCGCCAGCAAACCCTGTGCACGAACCAGCGGCTTGGGTGCGCTCACGGTCGTGCCGTCAGACATAACAGCAAAGTGGTGAATGCCGAGATCGACACCGACAACCGGTCCCGCAACCGGCCCAGGCCCAGGCGCATCTACTTCCACAGCAAGAGAAACGAACCAGCGATCAGCCTCGCGGCTGAGCGTGGCGCTAAGAATGCGCCCGCAGAACTTATCCGTCTTCTCTTTCGTACGGAGCTTGCCGAGCCTTGGAAGTTGGATCTTGCGATGCAGCACCTTGATCGAGCCGGTAAACCGACAGGAATCCCGATTCTTGCCCTTCCGTTTGAATTTCGGGAAGCCCGGCTTCTTACCCTGCTTGAGCCGCCTGAAGAAGTTCTCGTATGCTCGGTCAAGATCGCGCAGAGCCTCCTGCGCGCAGCACTTGCTGACACTCCGCATCCAGGGAAATTCTGTATCCTTGAGTTTATTCAACTGGCGGTGCTGAACGACAGCATTGCTCGACATGCCGGTGGTCTGGTACTCTTCAATCCTTCTGGCAAGCGCCCAGTTATAGGTAAAACGCGCCGTACCGACAGATTGCCGGCAGCGGTCAAGCTGCCCCGCCGTGGGCTGAATCTCGTAGCGGTATGCCTTATGCACCAGCATCAGCAGCCTTAATTGCCCGCTTTGCCCGAGCTTTAGCCGATCGCTTTCCGTACAGTCTGGCACATAGAGAGGTGAGCAACTCAGTCATGTCACGCACGAGATCATCCGACACCTCGGTGTCATCGAGTACGATGATCTGTCCGCCGCGCGCTTGTAGGCACGCCTCAACCATCTCAAAACCAAAACGGGCCAGCCTGTCTCTATGCTCCACGATAATTGTGGTTACTTGCTGATCGGCAAGTAGCCGGAGCAGTTTGCGGCGTTTCCCATTCAAACCACTGCCGACCTCTGCTACCGTCATCGCCACCGGTAGTTTCTGCGCTGTTGCGTAAGCAGCGAGTCTGGCGATTTGCCTGTCGAGATCGCTCTTTTGATCGCTGGAGGAAACGCGGCCATAAATCGCAACTTTACCGACTACGTCATCAGGCTCCTGTACAAGAATGGTCCGACTCTTCGTTTGAATAGCCGGAACAGGAAGCATCCCAGCTTTGAACCAGCGGAACGCTGTCCAGTAAGAAATGCCGTTCTTCTTTGCCCACTTTGAGAGCTTCATACTTGCACTATTTCACAATGGCTATACATTGTCAAGTGCTATTTCCGTAGCTAGCTGAACCCCAGACGGCAGCCCCGCCCCGTGAAGGGCGGGGCTGCCCGGGAGGTAGCGCCTAGCGCGAGCCGGCGACGTTCTTCGGGGTCACGCTGATGCTGTCGCCACTGCGGAGCCTCTGGCTTGCCGCGGCGATGTCGCGGTTCACGCGGATGGTGTGGTCATGCGCGTAGCTGTCAGGCATCCGCTTGCGGCGCAGCTGCTCGACCGTGGTGCCCACCGGTACGCGGAGCTTCTCCGCATAGCCGCCACCGTCGTTGTTGAGCCACAGCACCTCGATCGTCTTCCTCTTCGCCTTCTTCTTCGCCTTCTTCTTCGCCACAGTGCATCTCCTTCATCTCTGGTGGATTGAAATAACTCGGTACAAGGTACAGCGACCTACTGGGTCACCGCTTCCTTCTCGGCAGGTACTACAACCACGTTACCCCAGGGCACCACGCTCCGGTGAAACTCATCCGGATCCATACAGCCCTCCGGGATAAGCCACAAAGAATCAACGCCGTCGGGGCTGACCGTAGGCTCGCGGGCGATGAAATCGTCGTACCACTTCACCCCGAACTCGTTACAAACAACCTCGGCATAGCGCTCAACTCCGCCCCAACCGTCGGTGTAGCCGATGAACAGCCCGGGCTTCGGGTAGAGCTCTCGCATCTTCAGAAGCGCCGCGCTGAACTCGGTACCACCACGACCGTGGAACTCGCAGAGAGACTGGTGCGGACTGTAGTCATGAATCTTTGCCACTTCGGTATCGCAATGAATCACCGTAATGTGGGCGCCGCGCGTGTGAAGCCCGCGCAGCTCGGGATCTACCAGTCTCAACTGCTCTTCTCCCATCGAGCCGGATGTGTCGACCATGAAGACGACTTCCAGCCCGTACCGTCTGACTCTGCCAAGATGGAACTTACATCGTCTCGACAGACGTCGGCGTGTGGGTACCACTACATCCGCACGATGACTCGTCTCCATCATGCGAATGTAATACGACCAAGGCACCTGCGATTCTCGCTTGGACGCGGCAATTGACTGTTCGTAATCAGCGCCCTGAAAGCCTCGACCCCATGCCTGATTCTCAGCTTTGAGTAATGAGTCAACACTTTCACGGACCTCGGCTGTTGCCTGATCCGCCTGTGCGGCTTCCTTTTCCGTGATATCGAAGATCTCGCTGGCGCGGTATTCGCTCTTGCCGGTGAAATCTTCTCCAACCTCACCTGCTGTGCCCGCTTGCGGCTCTTGCGGCGGTTCGTCAGAGATCGAGTACCCGCTCTGATCAATCATGCCGCCGCCTTGACCGTCACCACTGCCGGCGCCTACGATGTAGGTATCGGGGAAATCGCAATCACCCTTACCGCTGTTTTGCCGTTGCCGCAACAGTTCAGCGTAATCACGCGAGGACAAGTCCGGCGGGAAGCCGAACTGCTCTACCGTCACGATGCCCAGGCCGGCATCAAGAAGTGGCTGATGATCGAACTTCATGTTTACGTAGAGGTCCATGGCCACATTGGCGATGGTCGCACCATAGGTTTCTCTGAGCTCGACGCCCAGCCTGCCGAGGTGCCCATCGATGATGTGGATAGCCTCATGCTTCAGCATGGCAAGACGAGCGGCGAACGGCAGACGACTGACAAGCGGGTAGTAGCAGAGGAGCATGATACGGTCAGTGTTGGGATCGAGCGCGACGCCCATCGGCACAGGGTTTTTACCGGTAAAGGCAAACGGCTCCCGTACCGCGAGTGTCTCCATGTTGTGGAAAGTGTAGCAATAGTCCATCTGCTGGGTCTCCATCAGGTAATACAGAAGGGATTCCAAC
>QMZE01000210.1 GCA_003663025.1 Archaeoglobales archaeon | reverse complement strand
TTGATTTCGTCACCTACAAGCTCATCGTAAAGAATGACATCTGCCTCCTTCAAAACCCTCAAAGCCTTCAATGTTAGAAGCTCAAAATCTCCTGGACCAGCTCCAACAATGTAAACTTTTCCCGTCATATTCCCCACGTATGTTTTAACTGTTGATAACTGTTGATATATATATGTAATTCGTAAAGTAATAAAATTGCTACAAAACTGAATAGTATTAAGAGTGTTCTATACTTTTTAATTCGAGCAATTTCCCAAATGATGATCATACAGAATAAAGAAAGGTAATAAAATATGGAATATCTATAGGATCATCAAAAACTGCAGAGTCATGTGTAAGCTCATCGGAATGGCGATAGAAACCCATAGACTAACAAAATATATAATAATTACATAAACAAAAGGATTTGTAAGAAAATTAGTTTTCCTGGATAAGTTATATACTGCTACACATACCAACTCTTCCCATTCCTCATTCAACATCTTTAACATCCATTTTTACACTCTTTAAATATATTAATAATTATAAATTTCAGACTTAATATTTTTTGCAATCTCCCTTGCCTCTTCAACAGCCCTTTCCCTACTCAACTTCTCATCAACTCTAAACTCCCTCCCATCCCTAATAACCTGGATGAGCAATCTCACCTTACCTCTGCATTCCGCATAAATTCCAGCTGGAATTGCACATCCTATACCCAGTTCTTTCATAACAACCCTCTCAACTTCAGCGGAAATCCAAGTATCCTTGTGGTTTATAAACCTGACAAGATCCTCATCTCCTTCCCTGGTCTGAACAGCTATGATACCCTGATTTGCAGAGGGGACAAACCTCTCAATTGGCAACCTCTGATATTTCACATCCAATCCAAGTCTGATCAATCCAGCCTCAGCCAACACAATTGCATCGTATAGTCCTTCCTTAAGCTTTCTTAAACGTGTATCAACGTTACCTCTTATATTTTCAAATGTCAAGTCTGGTCTATAAAGGCTCAACTGAGCCCTCCTCCTCAAGCTTGAAGTTCCAATCACAGCATTCCGCTCTATCTCATCTATCGTAGAACCGTCTTTGGATACAAACGCATCGAACGGTGAATCCCTCTCAAGAACTGCCGATACCTTAACTCCTTTAATCATCTTGCTTGGTATATCCTTGTAGCTGTGAACGGCAACGTCAATCTCTCCCCTTACCAAAGCATGCTCAAGTGTCCTGACAAAAGCTCCAGAACCTTTAAATTCGTAAAGTGGTTTGTCCTTCATTATGTCTCCAGTGCTCTTTATGATCTTAATCTCTACATCGTAACGCTCCCTCAACCTTTCCACTACCCTTTCAGTTTGAGCCAATGCAAGTTTACTACCCCTTGTCCCAACTACAACCTTAAACATGTTCCAAAAACCTCAATTGTCTCTTCAACATCATCAACACTGTGTGCATAGCTCATGAAACATGTTTCAAACTGTGAGGGTGGTAAGAAAATACCTCTCTCAAGCATCTTCCAAAAGAACTCCATATACTTGACCTTATCAAGTTTTAAGGCATCTGAATAGTCCCTTGGTTTCTCACCAAAGTATATGCAGAACATCGAAGCTATTGAGTCAACATTCACATTCACATTGGAATCTTCTACCTGATCCCTCAAACCCTTCACCAACTCCTCAGTCTTCCTATTTACATCCCTCAGAACATCATTCTCAATTATAAACTTCACAGTCGTGTAGCCAGCAGTCAAGCTCAAGGGATTTCCACTGAATGTTCCAGCCTGATAGACGTCACCTGATGGAGAAATCCTTTCCATTATCTCCCTCCTACCACCAAATATTCCAATTGGCAATCCACCTCCAGCAATCTTACCCAGGGTTGTCAAATCAGCTTCTACACCGTAAAACTCCTGAGCACCACCCAATGCAAGTCTAAAACCGGTTATAACTTCATCAAATATCAGAAGAACATCGTTCTCATTTGTTATCTTACGAACCTCCTTTAAGTATCCATCCTCTGGAATTATGAGTGACGAGTTACCCATGACGGGTTCCATTATTACACATGCCAGTTCATCCCTATTTTTCTCCACAACCTCAGCTAAAGATTCGACATCATTGAAGGGAACTTGAAGTGTGTTTCTAACAAAATCTTCTGGAACTCCAGCTGAATTTGGTGTTCCATGTGTTGTTGCACCACTCCCAGCCTTAACAAGGACTGCATCGTGAGAACCGTGAAATCCACCCTCAATCTTTAGAATCTTACTCCTACCTGTAAATCCCCTTGCAAGCCTTATTGCAGACATCGTAGCTTCACTACCGGTGTTTACAAATCTAACCATCTCTATACTCCTGTAAAGCTTTGTTATAAGCTTTGCATACTCTATCTCAAGCTCTATTGGTGTTCCATAAAGCCAACCCCTATCCAACTGCTCCTTCAGTGCAAATTTAACCTTTTGATTTGCATGACCAAGTATGAGTGGTCCGTAGGCTAGGCAGTAATCTATGTAACCGTTTCCATCTACATCGTAGATTCTTGAACCTTCTGCCTTGAATGTGTAAAAGGGATACGGTTTTATAGCCCTAACTGGACTACTAACACCACCTGGCATGAGTTTCAACGCATCCTCATACAACTCCCTAGACTTCACCATGATCTAAAATCTTTGAGTTGATTAAAATCTTTTGGACCCCATGTTAGCAATCTTTATAAGTTGAGATTTGAGTTGTAAAGCATGGTTGAGTTCAAGGTTGTCATATCGGATCCAAAGACTGGTAAAGCCTATCAGAGGGTGGTGAGTGGTGCAAATGCAAACAAGCTAATTGGAAAGCAGATTGGAGATACGATAAATGGGACACTCGTTGACTTGCCACCAGACTACGAGCTTAAGATAACTGGTGGAAGTGATAAGGATGGATTTCCAATGAGACCAGATTTACCTGGGAGTGGTAGGAGGAGAATTCTTTTGTCTGGTGGTGTTGGATACAATCCTAGTGAGAGGGGTGTGAGGAGGAGGAAGACTGTTAGGGGTAGAGTTATTTCAGCTGACATCGTTCAGATAAATGTGAAGGTTGTAAAGCACGGAAGAGTTCCACTTGAAGAGTTCTTTAAGGAGCATGGCACTTCTCGATGATAAGAGGAGGGCTAGGAGATTTTACAGATACTTCTCAAAGGTTTACGATTTCGTAAATCCAATATTCTACTCTGAGGAGATGCGTAGGAAGGTTGTTGACATGGCCAATGTTAAGGAGGGTGACTTGGTTCTTGAGGTTGGATGTGGGACAGGATTCACAACATACGAGATAGTTAGAAGGGTTAAGGATGTTGTTGCAATAGACATAACACCCGAACAGATTTCAAAAGCTGTGAAGAGATTTCCAGATGTTAACTTCTTGATGGGAGATGCCGAGAACTTGCCATTCAAGGATAA
>QMZE01000209.1 GCA_003663025.1 Archaeoglobales archaeon | reverse complement strand
TTACCGCAAACGAAAGAAATAAATACACTGGCTATTTCTAAAACCCTAGATACTCTGGATGGAGAAAGAATGAGATCAAAACTATTCAGTATTCTAATGATCCTAGTATTATTAAGCGTCTCGATCACCTTTTACCTTTACTACGTTATGGTATCGTTCTGGGTTCTAAATTTCAAAACAGCTGCGTATTTTGAAGTCGAAGTTATAAACTTTGAAGTTGTATCTGCTGATAATGGCACGATAGCTGTGGACATAAAACTATACAACCCGGGTAAGTTAACTGTAGAAATCTACCTGATACAATATCGAGTATATGTTGGCAAAGATAGTTATGCAACTTTTCTTTCTCCGCCCTACGTTGTATATTATAAAGATCCTTTACAAATTAAGCCTAATGAAACTTTAATCTATCAAACAATATATAAAACGGAATACATTGATGTGCTGCAGTCTGTTGTTAAAAGTAGAGAAATGGCATGGTTAGTTGCAGGGGAGGTACATATCTCTCTCCCTCTATATCCTGCCATAATAGTATCATTTTACAAATTAAATGGAACAATGGAATATTTACCAGCGGGATCTCCCTCCATAGGGTTCACACCATAATTTCCGTATATGTATGTATATATCTAGGTGACATGATGTGGAAAAAGTGGAAAAAGAAAAGATAGTAAATATTGTAAAAGATTTATCCGTTCTCATCTTGGCGAATAATATCGTTGTTGTTTCCAGTTTAGCAAGAATAATTTATCACTTTAGTAATTATGCACTTATGTATATTCTCACTTTTCTCAGCGGAGTTATTTTAGGTCTTGTAGCAAGAGATCTCAAACGAACTGTCCTATATAGTTTAATAGTAACAATCTGTTCTTCTCTAATCCTTTGGGCAACCCTTAATCTTCCCATTTTTCTAAATGTAGTAACGGGTAGATCGCTAGTAATAGCTTATATCCTTGGAAGGACATCGCAAGTAATTATTACCTGCCTTATAACATTAATTTTAATAGTTTCTTCTGGTCTATTTACGGTAATGATCCTAGGGGAAAAATAATTGCTAGAACCTTGCCTCTTTGAAAATATTTAAAAGATACTATAAATAACGTGTAAAAGAGGTGGCAAACTTGGGTATGAGAGAATATCTCATTAAAAGAATTATCCAAGGAATAGTAACAGTATTCGTAGTGGTTTCAATAAATTTCTTCCTATTCAGGGCAATGCCAGGAAACCCTTTCATGAGATTTATAGAAAGCCAGCCACGTGGTAAAGTCAAAGAAATGGTCGACATATATATAAAATTGTTCGGACTAGATAAGCCACTATGGGAACAGTACTTAATATACATGAAAAACCTTCTCGTGGGAAAATTCGGCTACTCCTTCCGTCAAGTAGGGGTCCCAGTGTCTAAAATAATTATGGAAAGACTGCCAAACACACTTATACTAATGGGAACAGCAACCACACTTACAATAATTATTGGAATCGCCTTGGGTGTCATTGCAGCAGGAAGAAGAGGAGAGCTAGCAGACATATCAACCGTTATAATAGGATTAACTCTATATTCAATACCCATCTTCTGGTTGGGTCTCGTATTTATACTAGTGTTCGGCTTCTGGCTCGGCTGGTTCCCACTATGGGGGATGTTAACCCCAGGAAAATACTTCTCAAACCCATTTGAATACGCGGTTGACTATTTATGGCATATGACGATGCCTTGCACAGTTCTAGTCTTGGTAAGCGCAGGTGGCTGGGCTCTAATTACGAGAAACGCCCTCCTAGACGTCTTTACAGAGGATTATATATTGACAGCAAGAGCAAAGGGATTAGATGAAAGAACAGTATTTTACAAACACGCGCTACGAAACGCTATGCTACCCCTAGTAACAATGATAGCTCTAAGCTTCGGTTTCATAGCAAGCGGAGCAGTATTAACAGAAACAGTATTCTCATGGTACGGAATAGGAAGACTACTTTATGAAGGAACAATGCAACACGACTACCCAGTAGTTCAAGCAGCATTCTTCATGATCGCAGTATGTGTAATAGCAGCAAATATAATCGCAGACATACTATACGCATACCTAGACCCCAGAGTAAAATACTAGTGTCCAAACAAATTATGCAATATTTCCTTTCAATTTGAAAACTTATCAGTTCAAATATTATGTTTATGAAAGGAGGTATATGAATGGCAAATGAAGATGTCGAAATGGCACCTTGGAAAAGAAAAGTAAAAGGTTTTTGGGAAGCATTTAAAAGAAGCAAACTCGGAATGACAGGACTAATACTACTATTAATATTTCTCATGATAGCAATCACAGCTCCCATCATAGCTCCTTACCCAGTGTATGGACCAGAATCAAGAGTAGGAATACCCTTTGAGCCTCCAAGCAACGAACACTGGCTTGGATGCGACGAATTAGGAAGAGATCTCTTCAGCCAACTACTATGGGGAACCAGAGTATCCCTATTCGTAGGCTTCCTAGCAGCATTAATGGCAACCTTCATAGGTCTAATAATCGGAATAGTATCGGGGTATTTCGGCGGTGTTATAGACGACTTACTTATGAGAATTACAGACATAATACTTGTTATACCAGGTTTACCCTTCATGATAATCTTGGCAGCAGTACTCGGACCAAGCATCATAAACATAGTATTCGTCATAGGAATTCTTGGCTGGACAGGAACTGCAAGACTGATAAGATCCCAAGTACTTTCTCTTAAAGAACGTCCATTTGTGGAAGCTGCAAGGGCAGCAGGTGCAAGTGATGCACACATAATGTTTAAACATATAATGCCCAATGTAATGCCGCTAGCATTTGCACAAATGATTCTCGGAGTTTCAGGGGCAGTACTATCCGAAGCAGGTCTAAGCTTCTTAGGACTTGGCGATCCAACACATATAAGCTGGGGAATGATGTTACATTATGCCTATGAATTCGGTGCACTACACATAGGGGCATGGTGGTACGTGATACCCCCAGGGATACTAATAACCGCAGTTGTAGTAGCTTTCACATTTATGGGATACGCATTTGACGAGATATTAAATCCAAAATATAGAAGGAGAAGATAACGGTCATGGGAGGTATGTATAATGGCAATGCTAGAGGTTGAAGATCTTAAAATTTACTACGAAGTCGTCGGAGGAGATGTCAAAGCGGTTGATGGAGTATATTTTGATGTAAAAAAGGGGGAAGCATTAGGATTAGCAGGTGAATCTGGCTGTGGAAAAACTACCGCAGCCCTCGGTATATTAAGATTATTACCTTCAAACGGAAGAATCGCAGGCGGAAAAATACTGTTTGAAGGTAAAGACCTGGCAAAAATGGGCGAAGAATCCATAAGAAAATATAGATGGAAAAGGATATCAATGATATTCCAAGGAGCAATGAATGCCTTAAACCCTGTTATAAGAGTTGGGGACCAGATAGTTGAAGC
>QMZE01000208.1 GCA_003663025.1 Archaeoglobales archaeon | reverse complement strand
TTTGGAAGTTAACGATTACGTCTCCATCAATTTTATAAACTGAAAATCCCCTACTCTCAAAATAGTTACATAGATTGGTCGAATTGATTTTAATTGTTTTAACGTTTCGATACAGACATCTATTAAGCTCCACCAAATTGATAACAATACTACTCTTACCTCCAAAACTTAAGTTCCCCTCAATTATAGGTAAAACAAGGAGACAAGAGTTGTTACATGTCAGTATGGGTTCTTCAACAATTTGAGAGTTTACAATTATTGCACTGTTCTCAAGACAAACTTCAAAGTTCCTTGAAGAGTAAGTTAGCGAAAACAAGTCATATTTTGTGTTGTTTACCTCCAAAGAGCCAACTTTCTTAAGGCTGTAAGATCCTCTAAACGATTTGATTACAATCTCTGATGATGGAGAACCCTCAATGATTCTTAGAGATTGAAACCTTAGAATCTTAAAGTAGTGAATTATGTTGTCCTCATGACTAAGCTCAACAGATCTGTCAATTGATGACTTCAAACTAACGTAGACGAGTGATATGGCTAACGCTAGGGTTGCAAGTATCATGATCATACCTATCTGAACTGCAACACCCTTATCCATTCTTAACCCTCACGTATTCATCTTCAACTACGATGTATGCCTTTGAACTGTATGCTATGGATTCACTCAAATTTGCAGAAACATTCAATCTAAAATCTACACAATCATTCTTAATTCTAACATCCCTCAGTTCTATTAGATAGAATTTACCTCCAATCTTCTCAGGTATTTCAAGTCTCTTTTTTGCATTCTGAAGGCTCGATATTGAATTTATTTCGAGTGCAAATCTGACACTTATAGAACTGGAACCATATTCTGAAAGTTTAAGAGTACTATCAATGTTAGTGATGAGAGTATTGAAAGTAACATGAGTATCTCAAATGCCGTAGAAACACCCCTCACACAATCACCTCACCCTCCACAATCTCAAAGGAGTGAAGTTTGCCATCATCGTAAAGGATCGATATAGAGTATCTCATTGTCACCGAGCCGTTGCATGTCACATCTATCCCCTTCACCTCTAAATCTACATATCTCCCTTCCATCCTATAATAGAACTCTAAAGAATTTTTCAAATCGTCAAAGTTTGAAGTTAAGTTTGAAGTTATGTATGTTGGTGTTTCGTTTGAGACATTTATCATCGATGCTATATTTTCGAATGTCTCTTCCATAAACCTCCCCACGAGGAATTTGATAATCTTTACAACATCCACACCAGATAGGTCGTATGGATACTGGTAAGTCATTACGTATTCGTTCAATAGAATTGTTAACGTTAGGCATCCAAGCAGCATTATGAAACCGCTTAGAAGTATGAGTTGACCCCTCAAACCTTCCATACTATCACCCTCACATAAAAGACGTTGTAGAGCTTTGATTCAAACTCGTCTGGTATAAAATTCTTTATTGAGCCCCTTATCCCAGTCGTAGATTGGAACAATCATAGATAGCAAGATTGAATTTGGAGGTGGAACTCCATCGTATATGAACTTTAATTCCCTCTTCGTTCCGTTTGATATGAACGCTACATATATGTTGTATGCAAAGCTCTCGTTGTCTAGGAGTATTCTCAGGTAATATCCAAGTCTTGTGGAGCATGTGAAGGATCTGTTGAAATCCTCTGAAATTGCACCCCCATATAACTTCACCATTCCATTTCCAATCAGATTAAAGACGTCACAAACGTAAATCTCATCCAAAGTGTAAGATTTTGGTGTCGTAAGTGGGAAGGAAATTGTCAGATAGAAAACTGTTGCAAAGACTATTACTGTTGTAAGGACAGCTTCAAGTGTGAAAGTTTGTCCTTTCACCATGTTCTCACCTCCAAGATGTAAACTGAAGAGTTAAACAAAACCCTCTCACAGTAACATGAGTATCTCGGATAGACACTCCCAACACAACCAAAAATTTTTCCAGATATCTCTTTCACCGTTAAATTAACCCTTCTCGTATTTGCAATACTGTAAAGTTTTTCTAGATCTTTAATTAGATCCATCAACTTCGTTTCATTGTTATCCAGATAATTTACTATTGCCTCAGATATTGCACACGCCTTGTACATTTCGTTTGAGATCCGAATGCTCGATAAACTTGAAACGTAAGAGTAGATGAAGAGGATACAAGCTGTGAAGAATACTATTACTATTAGGTAGTCAAGCTTGAACTGTCCAAACCTGTCCATCATAAAGATAACTCTCAATTTTACATAAAAAGTTTGAGTTGAACTTTGAACATAATGCACGATTAATCTCATAAGAAAAGCTTAAATACAATATATGAGAATAATCTCCAATGTTTAGACTGAGCAAATCTATTAGGCTTACAGGACAAGATAGGAATGCAGTTATAGCTGAGATAAAGGTTCACTCACCAAAGCATGGAGATCTGCTGAGGGATAGGGATCCCATGGATATTCTGAGAGCTTACGAGAATGCTGGAGTCTGTGGTGTATCATACATAACCGAACCAAATCACTTTAAGGGATCTATGGATCTTCTAAAAAAGATCTGTAAGGAAACTGAACTTCCAGTTTTGAGGAAGGACTTCATACTGGATAGGTGTGAAATTGAAAGGACTGCTGAGGTTGAAGCTTCTGCAATTCTACTTATAGCGAGAATTTTAAAGGATAAAACTCATGAATTTGTAGATTTTGCAATTGAACATGGACTTGATACTGTTGTTGAGGTTCACAAACCCCAAGATGTTGAAATTGCAACTGACACGAAAACGAAGATAGTAGGTATAAACAACAGGGATATAGGGAAGCTTGAAGTTGATGATGGGAGTGTTGAGATCACGGAGAAGTTGTCTCCACTAATACCAAACAAGTTTATAAAGATCAGTGAGAGTGGTATAAGGAGTTTGGATGATTTGAAGAGGGCTTTGAGATTTGCAGATGCGGTTCTAATTGGAACGACATTCATGCTCTCAAATGATGTTGAAAGGACTGTGAGGTGTTTTGTTTATGCTTGAGAAGATAGTTGAATGTAAAAACTTAAGCTTTGAAGAGTCCTACGATCTTTTCAACCAACTCATAGGAGAGTCCCATGTGAGGATAGCTGGAATACTCACAGCATTGCAGACAAAGGGTTATACCTCTGAAGAGTTGGCTGGATTTGCAAAGGCTATGAGGGATAGGGCTGTCAAGGTTGAACTGGGTGATGTTTTGGATACGTGTGGGACTGGAGGTGATAGATCCTTTACGATAAACGTAAGCACTGCAAGTGCAATAATTCTATCTTGCTTTACGAGGGTTGCAAAGCATGGAAATGTCTCTGTAACATCAAGAAGTGGTTCTGCAAATCTACTTGAAGCTCTTGGAATAAACTACAAGCTAAATCCAAATCAGGCAAAGATGCTGATCGATAGAACTAACTTCACCTTCCTCTTTGCTCCCATGTATCATCCA
>QMZE01000207.1 GCA_003663025.1 Archaeoglobales archaeon | reverse complement strand
CTACGCTGAGACATTCCGGGCACAACGATTTCGTTTCCATCATTTACCCGCTCATACAACTTTGAATTCAAAACCAGCTTTCGTGTAAAGCTCCTCAAACTCCTTCTTCTTCTCTTCCTTTGGTGTGTAGTCGGAGCACAGCCTTATATCGGCATCCTCCAGCCCATACTTTGTGCACATGTATTTTTCAGTTCGCCCAGCAAACGCCTCTTCGAGCTTCTGCACCATGAAGTATGTGCAGTCCTCACAACGGAACATTGGCTGAAAGGCATCGCACGTCTTGTTCAGCGGGTCTGACAGGTCGATCTTCATCCTGCCCCTCGTCTGCTTGTATATCCTCTCGCAGCCCACGTCCGGGTTGTAATACACGCAGTAGAGACACGCTGTCTTCTTCTCCTCAAGGAGCATTTTTATGGGGTCCACGTCGCCTATTTTTACGCCCACACCCAACACCCCCGTTGGTGGTTAGCAAGTGGGTTGGCATGGTGAAATTTAAATATTATGGATTAAATATGAGAAGGTATAGGTGATTAAAGGAGAAGCGGTGTTAAGAGATGAAATACGAGGACAAGGTTGACCTGTATGACGATGAGGGGAATCTGCTTGCGAAGGAGATACCGATAGAGGCGTTACACCCTTACAGGAATCCTTACATGGGCGAGATTTACCGATTTGTGAAGAGGACGTCGGTCATCGAGCTTGAAAAGATAGAAGACATGCTCAGGGCGGGCAGGGCTGGCTGGTCTACTATCGTCGGGCAAGACGAGATAAAGATGCCGTGGTATGGCTTTGACGTGGAGCTCGTGGACAACGCCGAATACGTTGCGGACGAGCTTATTAAATTATTGCAAGCAAAGCCCGACGACGGGACCGAGGTGCGTGTGCTCGAAGGTGGCACTATTCTCGTGGTTCAACTTTCGGACGAAGTCTTAGCCCGCTCTTATGACATCTCGCCGACGCTCACAAGGGTCGCCACGGCGCTTAGTCAGGTGATAGCAAAAATAGCAAACCTGCACCCCTTAGAGCACCCATATAAGATTGGATTATTGAAAGCAGTTTTGTGGGGCAGGTATCCGCAGAGCACCGGGACGCCGCCGGGGCATCCGGTTCACCCACTCTTGAAGCTGCCTACGAGCTTAGAGGGCTTGGGGAACGGTCTTAAGTCCCTGATGATTAACCACATTGCGGCACTCGCCGACATGCGGACTATGTGGGCGCTTGCCTTGGGCACAATCCTTGAACAGGGGGCAGCGGCGGAAATGGGATACAATGTCGGCTGGTTTGAACGTTACATGCTCCTAACTGCGGCGTATCAGGGCTTTAACGCAAACTCTCTTGTGCTGGACCTGATAAAAGAGAACTCGAAAGGGACTGTTGGGGATGTCATGGCGGGCATGCTGCAGAAGGCGCTTGAACACGGCGTGATTGTGCGGAAGGGTGACAAGTACCCATGGGTATTGCCCTCGGGAGCGGTCATGTGGGCTGCGCCAGACCTCATCCTTTGGAATGCGTATTCCATTGCAGGCTTGACAGCGGCTGCTATCGTGAACTGCGCTGCGGCACGTGCCGTCCAAGGCGCTGCAAGCGTGTGTGCGTTCTACCCGGATATGCTCATCTGGGAGACTTGCGGCTTGCCTGACCCTGATGCCGGCAGGATACTCGGCTGCGGGCAGGGATACGTGTTCTACACACACGGACTCTATGGCGGCGCCGCCCCAGGAGCGTTCTCCTGTGACCACGTCATTGTCAAAAACACCTCTGGCTTCTTAACGCCCATCTCGGCGGCGTGCGCATGTCTTGATGCAGGCACACAGATATTTAAGGTCACTACGACTTCAGGGCTGTATTTCACGTTGGCTCAGGAGTTCCCGATATTCAGAGAGCCGATGAAGAGGGTGGCAGAGGCGGCTGAGAAGATAAAGAGCGAAATTTAGGTGAAAGAAATGGCAGCTGCTAAAAAGAAGACCGCTAAGAAGAAAATTAGGTATAAAAAGCAATACTACCCAGGTCCTGACAGGGTGTCTGCGAACAGAAGAAGAGCCATGGACGCCTCTAAACGGCTCACGAGGTTCCGCTCAATTCCTGACGACAGCCTTGTAGAGCTTTTGGGACACAGGTTCAAAGGCGAGTCCTACGTGAGCGTGCACCCGCCGCTGGACGAGCTTGTCGAGAAATACGACCCGATAAAAGAAATAGTGGAGCCGACGCCCGGTGCGAGGGCGGGAGACCGCCTGCGCTTCCTCCAGTTCGCAGACTCCATGTATTACCCGCCGATGGCGCCGTGGCTCAGGACTCGTGTTTACATGTCGAGGCTACGGGGGATTGACACCGTTGTTTACTCTGGAAGGACGCTCCTCGAAATGCGGGAGCGGGACCTCGAACAAGCGGCGAAGATGCTTATCGAGACGCACATCTTTGACCCTGCGAGGGTCGGCATCCGTGGAATTACCGTGCACGGGCACTCGCTCCGCCTTGATGAAGACGGCCTGATGTTCGACGCTCGCCGCCGCTACATGCTTAACAAGGAGACCGGCGAAGTCGAATACATCAAGAACCAGCACGCCGAGGTTCTCGACAATCCGATACCGGTGGGGCGTCCGCTGACCGAGCGTGAGCTGCGAGCTTACGACGTTACTTATCGTTGGGACGTTGCGCCCTACAAGAGTCGTTCTGAGATTTTGACGGTAATCGGCAGAGCCGCCGCCGGCAGACTGCTCATGGGCTTCAATCCCGAGCTCCCGCTCGTCGAATATGGAGGACTTTACATAAATGAGGGGGAGGACTGGATAGAGCCCGAGCTGCTTGTTCCGGGTTCAAGAGAGAGGTCGAGCCCTGAAGAGTAGGTGATGCCAGATGGCTGAGGAATTTGGTGAGATGTTTCCGGAAGCGGAGAAGGCACACATAATAGAGCGGACGAAGCCGCTGCCCGACGGCTGGTGGGTGGACGTAGAGTGGATAAACTTGAAGGACCATGAGCCAACGCTCTACGAGCTCCTCTTCGACTACTTCATCAACAAAATGGCGTCCGACCCTGACACGATACTGCAGGCGGCGCTGTATCCGCCAAGGTCGATACTGCTGGCGGCGAAGCACCCGAAGCGTGGCGTCGAGTTCGTGCGGTTCCGGTTGTCGCCGGCGACCGTCGTGGAGGGTGCTCCGGAGCCAGGCTCCAACATAGAAGTGGACGCCGTCGTGACGTTCCGCAGCTACTACACGCTCGTGCGGGCGTTGCTCGGCGAAATCCCGCTCACCGATGCCGTCTGTGATGGCACCGCCTCGGTCATTGGGAACTTCACAGCAGTCATGGACCTGAGAGACACAATTCACACCTCACAGCACAAAGACAGCCCATACTTCAAGCTTTTCGCCGAGAAGTTCGGCTTGCGCCCAGGCATCGACAGAGGCATCCCACCACGCCCGCTAATGTGGCCGCATGGCCACCCCTAACTTT
>QMZE01000206.1 GCA_003663025.1 Archaeoglobales archaeon | reverse complement strand
GTCTTATACTTTTTGACAAACCTCAGCGGGGAGACGGAACAATGCGGGAAATGGAGCGCGTGATCAAAGATATTGCCCGTCAGTTCAAAGCCTGCATAGCGTTAAGAGGCGGGAAGGTCTTATCATGGGTGATAGGCAGAGTTTCCGTTGGCTATCTGTCCTTCTGTGCTGTTTGCGATGGAGTGCCACCTCATCTAGTTCTTATACTCGCTGAACCAACGAGGAAAGATAAACTCTGGGTGTTCGTATCCTTTGCGAGAAAAGATACGCTCGACAAATTCGAGCTAGAAACCACGTGGGTCTATGCAGATGAGGAGAGATCTGGATATAGAGGCGTAATAATACCTGCTTATTCCTCAAGGAAACTTGGATGTGCCATAGCTGACGACATAGTGTGGCTCATAAACACTCCAAGTGCATGGACAAAGGATAGGATATCTTCCTCTATAAAGGAGGAGATAATAATCTCACCTGAATATGCGGAAGCTGTTTTCTGTCAGTACTATCATGAGCCGCTCTCCATGATTGTGAGGGACTCCAGACATGGCTACTATACTATTATCTACGACCTCACCCAGACCATGTGCTCTGCCCCCAGCTCGCTTTACGGCCAACACCTCCTACAATTCCTGTTCAAATATATCCTCGCCATCTAACTACTCAGCTTTTTAAAGGAATGCCTCTAATACTTCTTTGGGGTCTGAGATGAGCATTAAAGACGTGGTGAGGAGAAGAACCATACCAAGACCGAAGATATACCCCGCTCCTAAGCCAAAACCGCTAAAAATAACGCCCCCACCAAGGATAGAGATACCAGTCAGAAGGCCTCATACTGTGTCCATCCGTAGTATTGGCAGGAAAGTAGGAGAGGAAATGGGCTACGAGCTGTATGCATGGGAAGAACACCTGGTTGCCGTGCCAAAAGGAGAAGATATCTTCATAAGATATGTGGAGGAAGGGGAATTCGAAACCCCGTACGGCTGGGTGGACATGAAGTTCGTGGGTAACAAGGTAAAGGTGGTGTTCATCTCAGGGCGTTCCTTTGAAACGATCTACGCCTACCCGGTTGATGGAAGAAAAACGGATTGGGCTATCCGCCCGGACAAGGATATAATTGTGGCTGAGGTGGATGGGGTCGACATAAAGAGCCCCAAGGGTGGTGATATTCTAATTGACCCTAGGCATGTGTTCGTGAGGTGGGCTGGGATACGAATGACTGTCGTGAAAGGAGCAGGGAAAACGATCGCCTACTTATTCCTATCAGACTAGGTGGGTGTAAAAGTTTCAGCACCCCGCTAGGAGTTTCAGGAAGTATATGGACACAACCTCATCATATAGCTCTCTAACAAATTCAGGTTTCAGAAGTATAGAGAAATCCAAATCATCGGGCTCCACGGACTCCCAAGAGAACTTTGTCCCCTCCAATGCGGTGCGCACATCCTCCACGAACCTGCTATCAATAGAGGGTTCCTTTTGCAGGGAATCCACATGCTCAAACGCGATCTGCACATACCACTCACCGAAGTGATACCGGATAGGGAGCGGTATCTTATACATGAGCATCCATACACGCCAATAATACCTGCCCGTTTCTTCAATCTCCTCCAGTCTTATCTCACCGTGTATGTGCTCAAGCTCTGTGGTTACACCAGAGAAGTCTATGATCTTACGCTGTGGGCTCTCATAATACGGAGCCTGAATAGTAATGAATTTGCTTCTCCCCTTCAGCACAGGCTTAATGCCTTCCTCGATTATCCGCTTGACGCCTTCCAGGAACACCTGCTCGTCTATCATCTCCACCACTTCTCCACCCACAACCAAAATAACAGTTCCGATACCCTGCGGTCGTAGAGAGCCTCAGCGGTGTTCAAAATATACTTAAATAGTTCCCGGTTGTCCATTGTAAGAATATCCTCCATTTTATCAAACCCGAATTCTGCTAATCCAAGATCTAATTCCCCTATGTTGCACCCCTTTACCTGCCCATATATTCCGTGGCCAAAAACGTAATCTTTGAACATGTGCTCTATTAGGGTAAATGCCCAGATATCAACACACCAATGAGGGTATGGATAGAATATGGCTCCTACATCGTAATGAAGAAGACTCCCGGGGCCTCTTGTTATGAATCCACCACACCATATTTCATCCGGCTTCTTGCCCGCTTTCTGTCCTATGATTTCTACATCACCTATGAGAGCTGCGGTTTCATCGCCCACTAGGTTGTAGGCTATGATTTCAACGATGTCCTCGAAGTCTTCTTGATACTCTTTTGGCACGAGCTTACGGAAGTCCTCACATTTATAGATTTTATGCTTCCTTAATTCGGCCACTACGCTCACCTCTCTGGCGTGTTAATGAGGTATTGCAAAATAGCTTTCGCTATGTCGTCATAATAATACACGCAACGGAAGAGATTAGGCCGGAATAGATGCTCCATAGGGTCGTAAATGAACACCTGCTCGCCATGTGCGCCTTTCACGGTTTCTTGGAGGAACCATTCAAATACTTTAAGAGCTTCTTTCACATCACGCCGCCTAAGAGTTCCGCTTATAAGCCTACCTTCGTGGTCGAGGAACTCGTAGCCATCCCCAGTCGCAATACCATAGCTTATATCACCATAATTGCCATAGCCTTCCCATAAATAGCCTCCCATCTCAGGTGGCTCTGTCCACGGCCCATAGATGCGTTCTCTCGCTATATTTATGAGGGCTGCCCGTAATTTGAAGGTATCAATATATATGTACCGGAAACCAGGATAATATACGAAGTAATTCAATTCCACCCAGAAGCGTATTTCACAATACCACTCGCCGCACATGAATATTGCCACATACATATCGGGGCCATCATACTCGTATAACATGCAGATACTCCCGCCGAGAACCTTCCTCGTAATAGCGAAGATATCACGTAATATCTGCCTCCTCACCTCCAGCTCACGCTTCTCAAGCTCATCCGGCGTAATCATCTGTGCCTACCTCCTCACCAAGTAGTCTAGGAGCTTCTGAGAAAAGACCTCGTGATATAGCTGGTCAAACGGAACCACATAACCATACGTTTCCTCTTCGACAAAAACCACGATTACCCTATTAGTGCCCAGCAACAAACGTGCCAATTCTGCCTGCTCCTTGTCGGCTTCGGAAGTCGAGGATACATTAGGGCTTCCTCCCCACTCACCCAGATAGACCTCTATAGCCTGGATGTCGAAGAGGAAGCCATCATCTTTTATCTCGTCCAGCACGGCGATGGGAACATGGTCTGCTGTTTCAACTTTGTCAGCTGGCATGTAGGAGAATATTTCGTCCTTGTACTCGGCCAGCGCCCGATAGACCCAATAGGCATAAAAATCCTCGTACGTGCGAGGAAGTTTCTTCATACATCGCTCATTAAACTCGAACGCGAACATCTCTGCTATGCTATCTGGGCTGAATGCTATGTAATGTAGGGAGT
>QMZE01000205.1 GCA_003663025.1 Archaeoglobales archaeon | reverse complement strand
TCCTTTCCTTGACAATTATGAACAAAACATGTAGTATTAACACATGGGTGGCTCGGGCAAGTTCGTTTGTGGCCTTGTGTCGCAACGAAAACGGGGGGTTCAACTCCCCCCGCCATCCAACCCCGTGTGTTGAGGTGACTAATGGGTAAGTTTATAAACTTGGCAGAAGAAAAATTCGGCAGGTTGACAGCAATTGAGCGCGTCGCCAACAACAAGTGGAATAAGGCGGTGTGGCTGTGTCGTTGTGATTGTGGCAACGAAACAACCACGCTCGCCAATCATCTTCGCAATGGGTCCACTAAAAGTTGCGGATGTTTACAGCAAGAGGCACACATCACCCACGGGCTGACCGGACACAAACTTTATTGGGTGTGGGATGCCATGAAACGTCGCTGTAAAAACGAAGCACATAGATCATATAAGAATTACGGCAACCGTGGCATTTCTGTTTGTGATGAGTGGCGGACTGACTTTCAGGCATTCTATGATTGGGCTATGGCAAGCGAGTATGAAGAAGGCTTGACGATAGACCGCATAAATAACAACGGCAACTACGAACCGGATAATTGTCAGTTTATAACAATTGCCGAGAACAATCGCAATCAGCGCAGAACAAGAAACATCACACATGATGGTAAAACGATGTGTATCTCGGAATGGGCGCGTGAACTTAATGTCCCAAAGGCAACTTTGTGGAAGAAACTAAATCGTGGTTGGACCATCGCAAGAGTCATGGATAGCAGGTAGTTGTTTTATAATGCCGTGCATCGAGGGCACTTCGTCATTAAGGCGTATTCCAGGGTGAATGATGTGACAGTAATTCTACGCGAGCAATCTGTCACAGTCGGCAAGTCGTAGGATAGCATTGGAAAAGTGAGCGACCTGGACACGGCGAAACCCTGCGAGGCCTCTGATACAAGCCCAAATGTCGCAGGACACCCGAGCCCGTTGATGTAGGGTGAACGTGGGGCGAGGACGGGACAAGCCCTACGTATTACAGGACACATTATGCGTGTCTGATACAGGAGCGTTGATGGGTTCAGGTTCCAAGCGTTTCGTCAACACCTATCGCATGACTGCCCGCGGGCCAAAGGGGCGACGGAACCGCGGGGCGATGTTGGGCTTCTGGCAGTTTTGGAAAGGCATTGGGCAGGGTAAATTCTGGAAACGCCAACATTCAAAGGCGCAACGTTCAGCATGGAAAAATGAATTACGCGGACACAAACCGCGAAAGTCTGCATCCGGTTCAGGCAGTGAATGTCAGTATAAAGGATGGTAACATGATACAGTTTGACGCGTTTTCATTTGGACGTGTAGGCGGTTCGTTCTGGATTGACTTCCTGACTGTGTCGCTGGAATATCATCACGGCTCCTTCCTGGGCATCATGAAATATGAGTTTGAGGACAGATGGCACGTCAACATATTATGGATATTCAAGTTTTAGTGTTGTGTTACGCAAAATCTGTGGTAGAATATAAGCGTGGCTCCTTGGCAAACACAGCGTAACGGCCTACGGGCGGACGAGGCTGGCATCCCCCAAACTGCCAAAACGGGTTACGCAAGACTACATCCTCGGTGAAACAATCGGGAGCCACTTATAAAATTCACTATGGAGGTGAACATGGAACTTTCACAGATCATTGCACTCTCGTTTGCACTGGCGTTTCTCGCCGAAAGCATGGTTGAGTATCTTTTCGGAAAGTTATTCGATCACATTGGCGCACTTGTCAAACTCAAGTGGGCATTGATGTACGTCGCAGCCGGTGTCGGTGTAGGTTTGGCATGGTTCTATCAGCTAGACCTATTGTCAATTATTTCTGGAGGTGATCCGACAGTTCCAGGTGTTGTGTTATCCGGTTTGATTTTAGGGCGTGGTGCGAATTTCCTGCATGATTTCGTAGGGAACTATTTGCCCGCCAGTCAATAACTAGGATTTGAGATATCAACATGTGAGTGAAAGCCTGCATTCGTGCGGGCTTTTCATTTAAGGAGCAAGCATGACGTTCACTGAAAAGGTTGTCAATCTAAAAGATGTCGACGGATTGTCATGGATGGAGATAGCGCGCAAGCTGAACTGTAAGCGTGACAAGGCGAGGTCAGCCTACCGTAATTATTACAAGCGATTAGACCGAACATCAGACCGCAATGAAACAATAGAGTTTGACGATAGCGGGAACGTGGCGTGTGCAACAGCCAAATCACCGCGTATAAAAACGCTTGAGCAGTTGATTGAAGCTTGTAAAATTGACCTGACAGTGTGGAAGGTTGATAGATACGTTGCCAATAAATGGGAAGTCGGAGCAAAAGACCGCAACAAACAGATTGGTATTCATCCACTGTTCCAGATAAAAGCCTGGCTTGTTCGACGCAATCCAGAGCCTATATTTCCAATCGTCAATCCTGTCAGCGTATCAGCAACATATCGCAACCCGCCAAAACCAACGCGTTCAGTAAAAAGCGCGCTTGTTATAACAGATCCTCATTTCGGATACAGTCGTGATATTCAGAACGCATCACTAACGCCATTTCATGATAGGCGTGTTTTGGATATGGCATTGCAGATAGCAGAGCATGTGCAGCCGAATAGAATAGATATGCTTGGTGATTGGCTTGACATGGCTGACTGGTCTGATAAGTTTCTGCGCTCGCCTGAGTTTTACTGGACTACACAACCTGCATTGATTGAAGCCAACTGGTGGAACGAACAGATTAGAAGCGTTGCTCCAAACGCTCACATATCTATGCACCCTGGCAATCACGATGAACGGATGAACACGGCCATTACAACGCATTTGTTAGCAGGCTATAGCTTGAAGTCGGTTGATAGTGAATTTCCTGCTATGGGTTTGCCTAATCTGTTATCGCTGGAAAGTCTTGGTATTGAATGGACAGGAAATTATCCTGATGATGGTGATTGGCTTAGTGACACGTTGTTTCTAAAGCATGGCGACGTAGCGCGTTCTGGTTCAGGCGCAACAGGGAAAGCGATATTGTCTAAAGCTGTGACATCGACAGTCTACGGACATATCCATCGACGCGAGCTGATAAGCAAGTCTATTTATGAGCGTAACAGTACACGCGTAATAACAGCGTTTTGTCCTGGGTGTGCTTGTCATGTTGACGGCAGAGTGCCAGGCCATAAAACTGCACAGGAATGGCAGCAGGGAATAGCACTGATAGAATACACAGACACGATGCACACGATTACGCCAATTGCGATAGAAGAAGGTAGGGCTATCTACAACGGCGAGTTGTTTGAGGCGCGTGACAGGCTAGGTGACTTAAAAAAGGATGTTCCTGACTGGAATTGGACGTAATTTGCAGAACACGCGTTCCACATCCGATATTTGCCGTTTTCGAGCGGAACATTTTCAACGCCACATATTATCAGGCATGATTGTGTGGTTGTAGAGTAAAACGCCAAGGATTGCCATTTAGGCATGGTTTTGGCATATATTG
>QMZE01000204.1 GCA_003663025.1 Archaeoglobales archaeon | reverse complement strand
CATTCACCAGCTCAAGCTTCAAGAGTTAGCGATTACGTCTCTTTTCTCTATATGGGAAAGCTTATAGAAGTAGGTAGAACTGAAGATGTCTTTGAGAATCCGAAGAATGAGCTTACCGAGAAGTATTTGACTGGTAGAATGGGGTGATAGCTTGATAGTTGAGAGAAGGTTGGAAAAAATTAGAGGGGAAGTTTTGAAGCTTCACGATTTGGCTAAAAGATCCGTTAGTATTTGCCTTGAAGGTTTAAAGGGAAGTGATGAAATCAGAAAGGAACTTGAAAAACTTGAGATTAATGCGGATTTGATACATTCAGATGTTGA
This sequence comes from Archaeoglobales archaeon, assembly GCA_003663025.1. GTDB lineage: Archaea > Halobacteriota > Archaeoglobi > Archaeoglobales > Archaeoglobaceae > Archaeoglobus_B. The sequence goes on along the minus strand of QMZE01000204.1, from coordinate 3,148 downwards.
TTATGACTGCGTAACTCTCATAGCTCTATTTCAACCAGTTGCCAGAGATTTGTTGGTATGATGACATCTGGATACGAAAGGACTTAGCTCTGGAAATTGGATATTACTACTGTTACGATGAAGATCTTTTATCGATATTTGGGGATATGAGGAGAAATTTGATTGAAATGTTCAATATCTTGGAAGAAAGGTATGCTGGAAAAGAAGTTGATATAGTTTACATGCTGAAAAGGCACGATAACTTGATAGATGAATGTTACGAAAATGCTATAACTCATTTAAAGGAGAAATGTAAAGTTGAACATGTTTTGGTTGCTAGGCATTTGGAGAGAATGGGAGATATATTGGGTAAAATAGGATCTAGCTTGGTATTTATCGAAAGTGGTAAAAGGATATGGATAAAGTGATAGTTATGATAGAGAATAGAAAGATATACTTAAGTGGTGGAAAAAGCTACATAATAACTTTACCGAAAAGATGGGTTGAGAATAACGGATTGAAGGCTGGAGATTACATCAAGATGGATATATCCGATAATGTTATTGTATTGAAAGCTAAAGATTCAGAGAAAGCTAAAAAGGTTGTTACTTTAGATTCAAAAGATATTTGCCACGACTGTCTGATAAGGAGAATTGTAGCATATTACATAGCTGGTTACGACAGTGTAAGAGTTAAGGTTTATAGTGGGGAGCATAGAAGAGCAATTTCTTTGGCATCTGACATGCTCATAGGTGCAGAGATAATAGAGGATTTGGGTAAGGAAATTGTTCTTGAGATATTCACCGATCCGAACAGGTTCAATATTGATTATATAGTTGAGAGAATAGGAAAAATGTGCATAACTATGCTTTCGGACTTTAAGCAACATCTTAAAAGCTTGGATGGATACATTCACAGTTCAATAGTGATGAGAGAAAGTGAGATAGACAGGTTACATTTCTTAGCCTTAAGACTCTTGAAATCTGAAATAAGACCAGAAAATCTGCTTGAATATAGGATTATAATCAGAGCTTTGGAGAGAATTTCGGATCACTGTGTAAAGATGTCAGACAGCTTAATGAGTATTAAGATGCAACTTCCAAAGCTAATCGAGTTTGTAGAAATATGCGAAAATATATTGAAGATGACGATGAAATCTTATCATAAGAGAAGCTCGGATTTGGCTGATGAAGTCATAAACGAGGTTGAAAAGTTTTACAGCATGGAGAAGAAATATTCAAACATTCTATTTGAACTCCTTGAGGATTTCTGGAGGAAAAAGGAAAGTATAGAAAAATCTGCAAATTTGAGGATTATCTTAGATAGCTTGAGCAGAATAGCGGGTTACTGTTCAGATATAGCTGAAGCTGTAATAAATATGTGTATTTAACTTTAAATATCTAAACAAAAAGCAGTGTCCATGTTTCAACTGTTCAGAAAGGATGTGCTGAAATGTTTAAGAGTTGATGAAAGATTTGTTAAAGAAAGTGATCATGCTGATTTAACTTGTACAATAGCCTTTAAAATTGCTAAAGAGGAGAAAAGAAATCCTTTAGATATTGCGAGAGAATTGGCTGAAAGGCTTGAGCCTGTAGGCTATATAGGTAAAATCGAAGTAGTTAATGGTTACATAAACTTTTTTGCAAGTGAGGAGTTCTTGGAAGATACCATAAATACTATAATAGATACTGATGAGAACTACGGAAATCTAAGATTTGAAGGTAAAATTTTAATTGAGCATACATCTGCAAATCCTGACGGCCCTTTGCATATAGGACATATGAGAAATTCGATAATAGGAGATTCACTGGCAAGAATTTTTAGAAAGGCTGGGTTTGATGTTACAACACACTACTATGTCAATGATATGGGTAGGCAGATTGCAATAGCTGTTTTGGGATACAGACTGTTCGGTTTAGATAATGCTAAGAAGCCAGATCATGCTGTTGTTGATGTCTACATAAAGGCTAACGAGGAGATTGAGAAAAATCCAGAGCTTGAAAAGGAAGTTGAGAAATTGATGTTGGATTATGAGAATTTTGAGGGAGATGCTGTGAGAGATTTCAAGTTTGTCGTTGAAAGGGCTTTGGAAGGCATAAAACAGACTTTGAGGAGTTTGAATGTCAATCACGATGAATACGTCTGGGAGTCTGAATTTTTGAGAAACGGATACGTTGATAGGGTTTTAAGTATACTTGAGGGTAGAGGGTTGATTGAGAGGGATGGGGCTTGGTTTGTAAAACTTGAGAAACCCGTAATACTGAGGAGGGAGAATGGGACAACACTATACATCACGAGGGATCTGGCATACCATCTATGGAAGGGTGAGAGGTTTGAGAGGTTCATAAACATACTTGGATCTGATCACAAGTTGTATGGAAGACAGTTGAGTGAGATATTGGATCTCATAAATCTAAGAAAACCTGAGATTGTGTTCTTTGAATTCGTATCACTTCCAGAAGGTTCAATGAGCACGAGGAGGGGGAAGTTTGTCTCCGCTGACGATCTGATTTCTAAGGTTTATGAAGAGGCTAGGAGGATTGTTGAGGATAGGGATTTGAGTGAGGATGAGAAAGATAGGATTGCAAAGTCCGTTGCAGTTGGGGCTATAAGGTTCGACTTTGTCAAGGTTGCACCGGAGAAGCCAATGATTTTTGACTGGAGTAAGGCTTTGGATTTTGAGAGACAGACATCCAGCTACATTCAATATAGCCATGCAAGATGTTGCTCAATTCTTAGGAAGGCTGTTAAGTCTGGTATGCCCGAATTGGAATTTAGACCTGAGATTTGCACAGATATTGAGAGGAGACTTGTGATCTTACTTTCAAAGTTTCCATGTGTGATTGAGAGGGTTATCGATGAGCTCAAGCCAAGCTACATTGCCGAATACCTCCTAAGTGTTTCAAATGTTTTTAACGAATTTTACAGGGGACACAGGGTTTTGGGTGAGGATTCTGAAGTTAGGATGCACAGGTTGGCAATTGTTGATGCTGTTAGGATTGTTTTGAGAAACGGATTGGATCTTTTGGGAATAGAGGCTTTGGAGAGGATGTAAAAATTATGATAGGATTAGTGAAATCCAACATACCACATAGAGGAATATTGCAAATCCAAGCACAGCGTCCACCATGTTGAATCTGTGTTCTCATGATATAAATCGTTGGTGGTT
>QMZE01000203.1 GCA_003663025.1 Archaeoglobales archaeon | reverse complement strand
TTGCTAAAACGTTCAAGTGGGTTTAACTTTTCCAGTTTGTCTTTACCTTTTGAGGGATCACAACCCAACCCCTCAAAAGCTGAACCAGATGTTTGTTGCTGAATTCAAGTCTTTGAACAGGGGAAATCTAAGTGAGGCTTTTTATAACCTTCGAGGAAGTAAATCCATGCCAATCGAAAGAGGTGACATAGTCAAGGTATCATACACAGCAAAGCTTGAGGATGGAACCGTGATAGACACAACCGACGAGGAAGTTGCTAGAGAGTTTGGGATATACAGTGAAGATTACAGATACGGTGACATCTACATAATCGTTGGGGAGAAGGTTGTCGTTGAGGGATTTGAGGAGGACATGGTTGGGAAGGAGGTTGGTTACAAGGGTGTTGTAAGTGTTCCTCCAGAGAAGGCTTTTGGAAAGTACGATCCAAAGAACAGGGAGATTGTGAGTGTATCAAAGTTTAAGGAGAAGCCTAGGGTTGGAGATAGGGTTAGGATTGGTGACAAGGTTGGAACTGTTGAGAGAGTGGTAGGTAGGAGGGTTATAGTTGACTTCAATCATCCTTTGGCTGGAAAGAACATAACTTTTGAGTATGAGATAAAGGAGAAGGTTGAAGATCTTGCAAGGAAGGTTGAGGCAATATTCATGATATACACTGGGATGGAGGTTAAGGCTAGGGTTGATGGAAAGAAGGTTACGGTTGAGGTTCCAAGAACGTTTCACTTCGTCCCTTATGCACCACTGAACAAGGTTTCAGCACTTCTAAGGATATTCAAGTATCTCGATGTTGAGGAGGTTGAGATTGTGGAGAGACACAGGAAGATGGACATACCAAAGTTTGATGAGATAGATTAATTATCAGATCAAGATCCTGCATGAAGGTTCTCGTTGTAGATGCTGGTGGTAGAGGGAATGCAATAGCACATGCATTCTCAAGGAGTGATAAAGTTAAGGAAGTTTTCGTTGCTCCAGGAAATGCTGGGAGTGAATTCTTTGATAAGTGTAGGCAAGCCAAGTTAAACGGTAGGTTCATACAATCCATCAGATCGATAAATGAGATTGTGAAGTTTGCAAAGAGAGAGGATGTAGATCTTGTTTACATTGGTCCAGAGGAACCTCTGAGCTTGGGATTGGTTGACAGGCTTGAGGAGGAAGGAATACTTTCAGTTGGTCCAAGGAAGGATGAGACCATACTTGAGGCTAGCAAGTGCTGGTGTAAGGATTTCTTGAAAAAGATTGGTGTCCCAATTCCAGAATACAGGAACTTTGACAATCCCGAAGATGCAAAGGATTATGCAAGAGAGATGTTTGAGAGTGGGAGGGATGTGGTTGTTAAGGCTGATGGCTTGGCTGCTGGTAAGGGTGTGTTTGTATGTGAGAACTTGGAGAAGGCATACTTTGCAATTGATGAGATAATGGTAAGGAAGAGGTTTGGATCTGCTGGAGATAGAATAGTGATAGAGGAGAGATTACATGGGATTGAGGTCGCATTCACTGCCATAAGTGACGGTAGGACTGTGAAACCCTTTGGTCATGCAAAGGACTACAAGAGAGCTTTTGATCCAGAGGATGTTGATGGTATGAGAGATTTTTACATAGGATTCTTCAAGAGGTTTTTAACGAGGTCTGAGGCTGAGAGGTTGCACAGGGAGGGAAAGCTATTAAATCCAAACACGGGTGGGATGGGTGCGGTAAGTCCACATCCAAAGGTTGATGATGATGTTGAATGTAAGATTATGGAGATGGTTGTTGAGCCTATCGTGAAGGAGTTCAAGTTTGTTGGAATACTTTATCCAGTCATAATGCTTGTGAAGGAGGATGGGGAGATTGTTCCAAAGGTTCTTGAGGTGAACGTTAGGGACTGTGATCCTGGGGCTCAGGCAAAGTTACCTCGCCTTAAAACGGACATAGCTGAGCTTTCCATGGCAGTCATAAATAGGGAGCTCGAAGGAATCGATGTAAAATTCAGTCCAGACTACTGTGTCGCAGTTTGTGCTGTGAGTGGTGCTTTGAAGGGTAGGGAGGGATTGAAGCCAGGTTATCCATCCGATCACTACACGAGTCAACCCATTGAGGGTATAGAGGATGCCATGAGAGTTGCAACGATCTATGCAAATGGGATTGCAAAGCCAAACGGCTACGTCACAACTGGAGGTAGGGTTTTGACTGTTGTTGGAAGGGGTAGGGGACTTGAGGAAGCTAGGAGAAATGCATACGATGCAATTTCAAAGGTGAGATTTCCAGGAATGAGGTTTAGAAAGACGATAGGCTTGGATTTTGACTAGGGAACTCTAACCGTCACCTCTCTGAAGTTTTCAAGCTTAACTTCACCAAACTCTATCCTCTTTACTTTACAATCGACAGGTGTCTCAACAGTTATCTCCCTACATTCAACGTCTATACCCCTCAAGACACCACATCCCAGATACCTCTCACCGTATAGACCTACAAGGAGACCCAAGAGCTGATCCCTTGAGAATATGCAGATGTCTCTAACATTGTAAACTTCCAAAAGAGCCTTTATAAGCTCAACTCCGACATCCACATACTCCTCAACACAAACGTTTAGGAAGTCGTATCCCTTCTCAGCAAACACGACGTTAACATCCAAGACATCAAGAAAATCTATCCTCTCACCCTTAAAGAGTGTCGTGTTTCCAAGCTCAACCTCATCCACACTGAACCTCCTAACCTTGGAGTTCTCAAGCCACCTCTCGTATATCCTTTTCCTAATTTCACTCCTGATCTCCCTACTCCTCTTCTTCAAAACGAACGATTCAACTTCAAATGTGTTGAAATCCTTTAGGTAGTATGGAGTCTTTCCAAAGCAGACTATTAGATCAGGCTCTATCAACTCTATCTTGGCAAGCTTGTATGTCCTAGCCCTCTTACCACAAACCCATCCAGTCGTATCCACTATCACGTAATCTTGTCCCCTAAGATTCTCAATCTTCTTCATCATACTTGCAATCCCCTGCAGACATCTAGCTTCTTTACCCGTTGGACTCAGCATTCCTACGAAGAATCCATCAATCATGTCAACTTGAGATATCGAAGTGACACCTCCACGTGTAAATCCAAATCCCATCGCACAGGGATGAGCAACATCTGCCTGTCCAACATCCAAATCTACAATCCACTTTCCACCTTCAAGCTTGTTTGCCAGATACGTTGCCAAAGAACTCTTACCAGAATCAGTCTCACCAAAGAGCATTATCTTTCTGTAACCTTCATCTTCAATAACCTTCAAAAGTTCATCCCAACTCTTTGGAATTGTCGAACCCCTTACCGTTATGTATCTACCACTTACATCAACCTCTGAATCCTCCAAGATGTAAAGTGGGACAATTCTACCCTTCTCAACCTTCGTCCTACTTATTTTGCAACCAAAGATCTCAGCGTATCCTTGAACCTCAACCTCAGCGTATCCCTCTATGAGAAGTGTAGTCCCCCCTTCGACAAGCATCAAAGATAGTT
>QMZE01000202.1 GCA_003663025.1 Archaeoglobales archaeon | reverse complement strand
TCAGTTGAGATGAAGACAGTTAAAACGACACTATCTCCATACCCAACAACCCTAACCCTAAAACTCCCCTCCAAATAGTCAACTGGAACCAACTTCACAACAACGTATTCCTTAGACATAATCTTTGATATGAACTCTGCGGTTGTGCTCTTTCCAACTCCAGGTATTCCCAAAATTAGGGAGAACCTATTTTTTCTTAGGGCATTCTCAATCCTATCCTCAATCTGAACAACATCACCCTCAAAAGTCCTAACCTTCCTTGGAACGTATTCTATTACCTTCATACCTCGCAAGGAACTCAAATACAATGTTCATCAACTCATCCCTACTTAAACTCATCTGTCCTGCCCCCCTTGCTATCTCCCTCCTACCACCTCCACTCCCCTTTATGCGTTTCCCAACCTCCTTCATTAGATCCCTTGCATCAACATTAGTCCCACTGAATGTTACAACCTTACCGTGTGGATTCATGAGAATTCCAACACATCCTTTCTTAACCAACTCTTCTGCAACCTTCACCATCTCCTGTATCTCAGCATCCGTTACATCAGCAACAACCTTTATTGAGTCAAACTCCTCAGCACACTCAATCAACCTCTCAGCCTTAACCTTTGCAAGCTCCTTCCTAAGCCTCTCAATCTCCTTACCCCTCTCCTTCCACTCCTCGAAGAACCTCTCAACAGTCCTTGGAAGCTTTGAAGGTTCAACCCTCAAGATTGAACTTGCATCCCTAACTATCTTCTCAAAATTTTGAACGTAATCCAACGCACTCTCCCCAGCTGTAAATTCAAATCTTATGACACCATCCTGAATTGACTCAACCCTAACAATCTTGAAGAATCCAATCTCACCAGTTGAACTGCAGTGAGTCCCACCACATGCCTGAACGTCATCACCAACCCTTACAACCCTTATCTCCCTACCTGGAGGAACTCCACCCTGATAAAGCCTGAATCCATATCTTCTTTCAGCCTCAACCCTGTCAATCCACTCCCATCCAATTGGCTTGTTTGCAAAGATTTCAGAATTTACAAACCTCTCAATCTCCCTAACCTCCTCATCACTTGGCTTCTTGTAGTGTGTGACATCCAACCTAGCCTTTCCAAACTCCTTCCTGGCTCCAGCCTGCCAGACGTGACTACCGTAAATTGAGCGTAGGGCGTAGAGTAGTAGGTGTGTTGCTGAGTGGTGTCTCATGTGTCTCAACCTCCTCTCAGCATCAACAAAACCCTCAACCTCATCTCCAACTCTCAACTTCCCCTCTATAACGTGATAGACAACTCCATCCTCCTCATAGACACCCAAAACCACAATCTTACTCCCATTCACAACGAAGAATCCAACATCACAATCCTGACCTCCAGACTCTGGATAGAATGCTGTTCTATCGAGAACAACCTTATCACCTTCAACACCCAAAACCCTAGCTTTGAATTTGAACAACTTTGGATCTTCGTAGTATAGCTTTTCAGTTTTTGGATAACTCCCCTTTAAAACTTTCTCCTCAGGCTTTCTCTCAACCCTGATGTGCCTATTTGCAAGTTCTGCATAAAAATCCCTTGGAATCTCAACATCCAAACCCCTCTCCCTTGCAATTTTTACAACTATCTCTGGAGGAATTCCATGTGAGTCGTAGAACTCAATGAGATCATCCTTCTCAATCTTCCTCTTCCTTACAATTCTCCTCTCAACAAGACTCATCCCCCTCTGAATTGTAGCCCTATACCTCTTTCTCTCAAGATCGAGTATCTCGTGAATTGTCTCAAGTGGGACTTCAAACTCAAACTCCTTCAGTATCATTCTATGTAGCTCTACAAGGTCGAAAAGATCCAATTCAAATTCTATCTCCTCAGAGAGTCTCAAACTCCTCCTTATCATCAACCTTGCAAGATATCCAGCTCCAGCGTTTGAAGGAACCAAACCATCTCCAAGCATGAAGAGAATTGCCCTCGTGTGATCTGCCAAGGCGTAAACCTTCTCCATTGGAATTAGAATACTCTCAAGCTCCGACACATCTATACCAATTTTTTTGGAAAGATCTACCCTCAACTTTAGCAGTCTCTCACCATCCAACTCACCCATCACACCAGCCATCTTTGAACTTTCGGCAATTATCCTCTCAACCTCCCTATCCCTATGAACGGAGCTGTTCTCAACTATCTTTGATATTACATCTGGGAATATTGCATCATAGACTGTTGGAGTTCCCTTTGATGCCCATACAAACCTCTCCAAACCGTATCCAGTGTCAACTATGTAGTTTTCCATCCTCCTGTAACGTGAACCCTTTACAAGGATTTCACCACTTGGATCCTCAACGAGGTTCATGAAGACTAGTGTTGCAAGTTCTATACCACCCACAATGGCCTCAAGGCAAGGTCCAGCATTCCCTCCACCAGCCCAGGGTTCCTCCTTGTAAACTACGTCTTCAACCTTCACACCCAACTCCTTCAAAAGCTCTGTGCAGTATTCGACAGTCTCACTCTTCCAGTATATCTGCCTCTCTGGATAGTTGAATGCATGGTGAGCCATCATCTCAAACAGTGTTAGGTGACGACCAGTCCTACCAACGGAATCGAGATCGTCCATCCTTATGCAAGGCTGTGAGATTGTCAGGGGGTTTGCTGGAGGTGGAGTTACACCAGAGGTTACAAAAGGTTGGAAGTCCGCAATGGATGCAATCGTTAGGTATATGTCATCTCTCCACCTTGCAATTACGGGGTACCTCTCAACCCTCTCATGTCCCCTCTTCTCAAAGAATCTCAGATAAAACTCTCTCATCTCATACAAACTAAATTTTTTCTTGAATATTGGATTACCTATGAACTTGTAGCTGTCGCATGGGGGATCTCCACAAATCTCCCTATCCTCATCCAAAGTCCAGAAGTGCTTACCACACAAGGGACACCTCTTCCTAACAAAGCCCATCTCTTTGAGGAAGGCTATGTCAAGGTATTCCTCCTCAAGCATAGGAGATGAAACAATTGAAGCAATTTGAACTTTTTGGAGATGTGTTTAATATCTGTCATCTGAACACTTGATGTGAAATGGGTTGAGTATAGGAGGAGGAAGCTTGAGGGATACATCTCAGCTAAGGAGTGTGGTGAGGTTGACGAGGATCTCATACCATTACTCGACCTTATAAACTCATTAGATTGCTTTGTAACGACATCAAGCTGTTCTGGTAGGATTGGAGTTTTGGATATGCCCAATTTTGGTGATAAGGTTGAGGCCAAGTTTTTAGGGAAGTGGCACAAGCCAGTTGAGTTTGATGATGTCTTGAAAGTTTTGAAGGAGGGGGAGAGGGTTGTCTGGCTAATAATGTATCCTCCAATATTACACGTAGCATGCAAAGACTCAAGCCATGCTGAAATACTCATGTCAATTGCAAACAACTCTGGATTCAGGAGGTGTGGTGTAATATCGATTAAGAATTGGGTTGTTGAATTAACATCACTTGAGAGGCTTGAGGTTCCAGTTGC
>QMZE01000201.1 GCA_003663025.1 Archaeoglobales archaeon | reverse complement strand
TTGAGGAACTCAACAAAATATGGGTGCCCAGAAAAGCGGTGATGCTTGAAATGCTGGATTGGCGTGAGCACGTTACGCCTTGGTTAGGCAAGTCTCCAGAACGTACGCTCTTGGAACAACTCCCTGTTGATAGTTGGGATCTGTTTATCGGCATCATCTGGAGCCGCTTCGGAACTCCGACAGGTGACTCGCATCCTGACATAGGCCCTTTCAAGTCCGGCACAGAGGAGGAGTTCGTCCTAGCTTATGAGTCCTATCGTAAGTATGGGAAACCGAGAATATTGTTCTATCGGCGTTCGAGCCCGATCCCTCAAGACAATCTCGACCCAGATCAGTTAAAATCTATAAACGAGTTCTTCAGAGAATTCGAACGTGGTGGCAAGTATTTTGGCTTATACAGACGCTATGAAACGGTGAAGGAGTTCACTGACTTGGTACGCCGCCACCTTCTGGACACTCTGTTGGATTTTGAAGATAAGAGGATACCTCCTCCGCCATCAATTGATGCACCAAAAGGCGGGTTAGCTCAGTGGTTATCGAAAGTGGGGTTGTCCGGGAATCCATTCTCACGCCGCCAGGCAGACGGCGACGACAACTTGCCCCAGTATTTTCATTTGTTCATTCCCTATTTCGACGAGCTGTTGGGGATCACTGGTGATCCGCCCCGCACGACCATTATATTCGGAGAACAGGGGAGCGGGAAGAGCGCCTTACTGCGAATGATGGTACATCACAGTCTCCGACTTCCCAGCCGAGGGCCTGTGCTCGCGATCCCCTATACTGATTTTGCTCTTTTGGCCGAAAAGGTTGACAGGGGCCAAAGAATCACACCCAAGGACCACGTTGAGCAAATCATCAAAACCGGCGTCCGAACCCTGGCGCAGGCCGTACAGAATGGCGGTGTGCGTATCTTGCCAGAGGTCACAGATGACGACCGGCTTGAGTTGTGGAAATACATCTCGAATTTCAGAGCGTCACTTTCTAAGCCTCACTGGCGGCTCTTATCTGATCTACTGGAAGTCAGATCGAGTTTGCTTACCGATAATGTGCCTTTGCCAGAATCCCATACAGAGATGTTCTATGGATTTTGTAGCGCAGTTCGTATATTTGGGTATGAAACAGTGTGGGTTTTGGTTGACCGGATTGATGAGGGCCCGTTGACAGCCGGTAACACCAGCCTGGCTTTGCAGATACTAACTCCTTTGTTGGCAGATTTGCGGCTGATGGAACCGCCCAACGGATTAGCCGCTTTTCGCTTTTTCCTCAACTCGTCATTCAGAGACCCGTTGAAAGCCGACCCAGCCGTGCGCATACGAGGCCGCCTGGCTTTGTATACGCTCGAATGGGATAGGGAGGATCTGTTGGCTTTGATCGAAAAGCGAATGGAAGCCTTTAGCAGCTCTGGTCACAAGCCCCGTACTCGTTTGGGAGAACTGTCTGAAGTCAACGACCTGGACAACATACTGGTCGCCCGCTGTCGAGGGAACCCTCGCAACTTGATGATGCTTTGCGAATTCGTGATCTCAGAGCACTGCAGATTACCCGTTAGCGACGACAATTTGATGTTGACAAGGGAAGACCTAAAGCGTGCCCTTCGTCGTTTCGAGGAGACGGTAAGCGGCAGAGAAGTTGTCGCAAAACCGCCGTTTTCACCGATTGCCTCACTGCCGACCCCGCTCGCTGCCATAATCGCTCGGTATCGTGATGAGCAGGATGTAACACGGAAGCTCAATTACGCCTATTACCTCACTCAGTGTATCCTTCAGTTTGTTGGCTGCTGTATGTTGAGTTTGTACTGGCATTCCGCCGAGCGAGATCCGGTGCTCGACCAAAAGTTGCGTGCGTTGGTAGGTACAGTCGGGAATCCTCCCAGCCTGGGGCACTGGCAAGATCTGATCAATCGCACTGCTCGTGTTAGTAAGGTTCCCAGTCATCCCTTGATGAGTGCATTTGCAGCCTTTGCGACAAGCAAAGTGGCCCGAACTAACCTTGGCGAACTCGTCCGAATGAGAAATGCCTTTGCTCACGGGCGGACAGGGATTGGCGAACATCAGGCACTATACCAACTCCAAAAGGTAGATGTCATGCTAGATGAGGTCTTGGACGCGCTGGAGCCTCTCGGAGAATTTGCATTATTGACTGTTGAGGGGCATAATGTGGACGAGAACAGGCAACTTGTCCACCAGGTGCAGGTGCATCGGGGAAACGTTTTAGTTCCTGAAAGGCAAATAATCGCGCCTGATGAACACTTTAGACGAGGTGAGGTCCTGTTGTATGACCAAGAAACACAGACTACCGTGCTTCTTTCTCCATTCATTGTTTTCGAATCGGCGCCAGGGCCAGATGATACTCTACAGACCAGAGAGTTGTGGGTATTCGATCAATTGATTGATCCGAGGCACAAAGGCAGGCTCACAGTCCAGTACGTCAGCTTTGTGTCTTTCAGCACAGCGCGCTTTGACGCATACGTGACTGAATTGAAAAATCTCGGCTTTATTTCCACGTCAGCGCTTGGTGGGGGAGCAGAATTTGACAAGCAAGTCAACTGAAGTAGAATATCCTTCGTCGAAGCGGAGAGGGAGGAGGGAAGAAATGACGAAACCAGCCAAGAAGTACACTCGTTATGAGAGGGATCTGGGTCTCATACATAGCCTCATCAGAGATGCGGAGGCAGGGATTGGCGAGGTACACCCTATCCTGAATGTCTACGCCATTGCAGGGTTCGGAAAGAGCAAGTTTCTCATGATGGTTAAGGAAGAGTTCGAGCGCAAACAACCAACTACTCTTGTGCGCGTTACAGATTTTGATTTTGAAGGCGAGGAACAGGAAGGCGGATACAGGCTGGACCGTATGCTGCGCCGTATGATTGCAGATCTGCAAGACGGCTTGCCCGGGTGGGCTCGGTCGGATTTGGAGATTACCAAGCTCGTCGATCTCGCTGATCAACTTGAGATGATGGCCCACTATGCAGTGGAGAATGACAAAACTGCCTTAGTGCTGATTGATGACTATGATCGGTTACCGCCAGGCAGTCGAGTCCTTTTTGACGAGGCTGTCCTGAGCCGATTGGTTAAGGGGCCAGAGCGAGCGGTGGTGGTTCTGACCAGCGAGCAGGAGCTGACTTTCACGGACCGCCTCGATCTGAAAGTTCACCTCAAGACCCATCCCCTCAGTCGGTTCACGGAGGATGATATCAAAACAACTACCCCTCAATATGCAGAACTGGCGGAGGAAATTCTCAAGTGGACCGGCGGACTGTCCGGATTGGTCAAATTTCTAATCCAAGAACTGGGGAAGCATAGTATTGGCTCCTTGGAAGACTATTATGCTCACGAAGAGGAGCTGCTTAAAGGAGCATACCGCAAGCACGTTGATGAAGTAGTGTTCAGCAACCTGCCGGAGCCAGCCCGACAGGCTATGCCCATTCTCTCTCTCCTGCGCAGATTCGATGTGTCAACTCTGCGAAATATATTACCTCAAATCATTCCAGATTT
>QMZE01000200.1 GCA_003663025.1 Archaeoglobales archaeon | reverse complement strand
GACAATTACCCTTCCGTCACCCGTAGCGGGTGCAAAGGTTCGAGTAAAGAAAACGGATGCAAGTACAAATACTGTGACGGTGTCTCCTTCTGAAACAGAAACTATTGATGGTTCTTCTTCACATACAATTTCAAAGCAATACGAAACGTATGAGTACGTCAGCGATGGAACGAATTGGTTTGTATTCTAAGCAATGGAGGAATGATGTATGGGCTATGTCCCTGATGTAATGCGGAAAAATGTATATGACGTGAACGAAAATCAGAAAGTAGATAGCGCTGAAGATGCGGATACAGTAAATGGTATAAATATTCCGGGACCAATAAGCTCAATATTGACAGATCACAACAAGTCAGTACATGATGCGCTCGGTATTGCATGGACGAGTCTGACGGGTACACCCTCGTCGTTTTCTGGACAAAAGGGCATGATACCACGAGTAAGCAACGACGAGACAAGTTTAGAATTTAAACACAACGCTGTTCCTTCAACTCTCGTGGTTGCCGCAAATAATGCTAAGGATAAACTAAGAAGTGATTATTCATGTGATGGTTCTTCAGATCAAACAGAAATAAATAATGCGATAAATGCCTTACCAACATAATTAAGATTAAGAAAAAGGAGAACCCAAGTAAATGAGGAAAAGAAAGACAAAAGAAGAGGACAGGTTAATTAGAGTGTTACAGAGCCTTGGGGTGTATGAATCCAGCGATATAGAGTGTCTCAGAGATGATATTGAACGACAAATTATCCAAAGTGAAATTAATAGAATTATTGACGCTAATCCCGAAATAGCCGAATCTTACACAAATAAAGATAGAGGCATAAAGTCATCCGTGGAAGTGGATCAATGGTACGACGGCGGAACTAATCAAGAAGATATTAATAAAGCGATACTACGAGTTGGGACGAATGCAAACAAGGAAACACATAAAGAGTCAAAGGCGAAGAAGGTCATTAAAGCATTCATTAGTGAGGGTTATTTTGGTTACCTTAAGTTGAGGAAGCTCATTGGCAAACCATTGGAGCATCCTGTACTAAGACCGTGGTATGCTGGCGAGTTAGTGCGAATTCCATCGCTCGTTAATCCCGGTGGCAAGGTGACTCTTTTAGAAGGCACCTATACGTTATCAGGAAAAATTCAAGCAAAATCGAACCTTGTGCTCGAAGGCAATGGTTGGCAAAATACGAGATTATTGATGGCTACTTCGTCCTATGCGATCGACCTCAGCAACTACGACAATATTACTATAAGAGAGCTTGAAATAGACGGTAATAATCGTGCATACGGACCGGAGCGCGTCATAAGCGGGAATGGTTGTAATGATATAACAGTTGAACGCATTTTCATGCATGATCATGGTAGCGAGTACGGAGTCGAGATATGGAACGGCGATCGCATACGAGTGCAAGATTCAAAATTTACGAGGATTGGACAGTCTGGGGATTCCGATCCTGTGAGTATACAACAATGTAATTATGTTTGGGTAGTAGGAAATACCGTTTATGATTCCGTATATGAATACAGAGCTGGAGCAATTGAAGTGCAAGACGGTGGTGGCATAGTAATAGTGGCAGATAATGAAATACATAAATCTCAAGTGGGAATTGTTGTTAGCTCTCATGGATATGATACTACTTCTCCAATTAAACGAGCTGTTGTTGGTTTTAATCATGTAGAAGTTTACAATGTTGATGAGCATTCGGGTAAATATCAGGCGGGGATATGGATGGGAGGCAATGGAAACTATGGTGCTGGTGGAGCACGAGCCATTGTTGGTAACGTAATTAAAGTAAACTGTATGGCAGGAGACCACGGAATAAATAGTTGGAATACCGGTATAAGAGTGTATAATCATGTGGAAGACGTTACTATAATTGGGAATATAGTTGACTGTGCTGCTTTCCAACAAGAAAGAGGCAATGCTTGTATATCTATCCACTATGTAAATGATATTGATAAACGCATTATAGTTTCGAGCAATATTCTTCTGAATGCATACCAAGCAGGAATCTTGATTGAAAATGGTAATGAGCAAGAAATCGTAATAAGCAACAATATCTGTTATGGCTGTGAGAAGGGCATTCACATAAAAGATGGTGATTATATTTTTATTGAAGGGAACAATCTGCGGGGTAACACAACAGCAATAACAGTTGAATCAGGTAAGAATACACATGGTTGGATAAGAAATAATCCGGGTTATAATCCAGTTGGTGTAAGTAGTATTTCGGTTGGATCATCACCATTCACATATACAGCGGGATCTTCACCAGAAACAGTTTATATTCGTGGAGGCACGGTTTCGGATATATCGGTTGATGGAACTACTTTGTTTACCGATTCTGGACACTCAATAGACTTAGAACCTCATCAGTCCGTAACCGTAACGTACACCGATGCACCAACAATGGTAAAATACGTTCATTAAAAGGGAGGGAGGTAAATGACTGTAAGAATTAAAGAATTCTTGTCGACTTATGCGGAAGTTCATTCTTTTATCATGGGAATATACGCTGGTCTCACAGAGTGGCGTGGTATAGACTCATATATCCTGAACAATCCTGATGTTAGGAAAGAACCTCATTATTGCTATGGTGGTTACATTTTAGGTACCATACTTAGATGGGCTATAATTCTCACAGTTGGCTATAAGTTCTTCTTAGGCTAATATTTTTATCGTTTCTTTCTTTTAGGTGGTGCAATATGCAATTTTCGATAATAGTTGCAACAAACCGTGGACCTGAACTTCTTAAATATTTATTTGTCTCTACACACCCAGAGAGTGAGCTCATAGTAGTTGACTCTCACTATAATGAAAAGACAAAAGACTTCCTCTCTCGCCAAGAGGGATATAGACAAATAGTCTACGCTCCACCTGAGCGTTCACCCTTTAGGTGGCATAGAGACTTTTCTCAGTCTCTTAATACAGCACTATGTCTTGCTGAGCATGAATATATTGTACGTGCAGACGACTACATAGAATTCAAGGAGGACTTCTTTGACGTTGCTGAGAAGGACGTTAAGAGCTACCCAGAGAAGACTCTTATAATAGGACAGAAAGCACAAGAGTACAACAAGGAAGAAAAGTTCATTGACTACATGTCCCAAAGGGGAATAGGCGGAGAATTTAGATACGTAAACATTGAGAACCCAGCATTCACATTCTCCTTTGGAGTAGCACCTCTTCAGTTGTACCTTGACCTTAATGGCTATGATGAAAGGTACGATTCTGGTTGGGGTTTTGAAGACAGAGACTTCCTTCATAGAGCACTAAAAGCTGGTTATGTTGCAATGCTCGATAAGCTTCTTATGGGATACGGTCATGCTCACAAACCAGCTTGGGAAACAATTTCAATGCCTCACATAATTTATGAGGTAACAAAGACAGAAATAGAGGGTGGCAAAGTTTGGGCTTATAATCCTTATAAACTCAAGGATAGACGGGAACAGAAATTGCAGGAGAAAGAGAAATGGATAGTAAGATAAGCATGATTCAG
>QMZE01000199.1 GCA_003663025.1 Archaeoglobales archaeon | reverse complement strand
TTGAGAGTATGGGGGTGCGTAGGATAGATCGAAGTTTGCAACATCTCTGACGTTTGCCTTCATCTGGATTGCTGAAGCAATTACATCCAACCTCTTGTCAACAACACCAAATCCAACAATCTGTGCACCAAGTATCCTACCACTCCCATCAGCAACGATCTTTATCCTTATGGGTTTTTGATGTGGGTAGTAGTGTGTCTTGTCGGGTCCAGAAACGAGACACGTAACAACATCGTAACCCAATTCCCTAGCCCTCCTCTCGGTTAATCCTGTCCTTGCAACGTTCAATTCGAAAACCTTGAATATCGTAGTCCCCAAAACACCTGGGAATTTTGATTTACCTCCAGTTACGTTGTCACCTATAACCCTCCCATGCCTGTTTGCAACGCTTCCCATTGGTGTGTATATTGGTTCTCCAGTGATGAGGCAAACGTTCTCAACACAGTCCCCTCCAGCAAATATCCTCTCATCTGTAGTTCTCATATACTTGTCAACCTTTATTCCAAACCTACCAACCTCCAACCCACAATCCAAAGCCAGATCAACGTTTGGCTTTACACCAATCGCCATCAAAACTAGATCACATTCAACCTCCTTCCCATTCAACTTAACACCTGCAACTCTACCGTTTCTCTCAATTATATCGGTTACAGTGCTCCTCGTCAAAACCCTAACACCCTTCTCCCTCAAGTATCTCTCGACGAGCATCGCCATCTCCCTGTCAAGTATGTTTGGTAGTATGTAGTCCATTATCTCAACAACAGTAACCTCAACATCCAAGTTTGACAGTGCTTCAACCATCTCCATCCCAATCAATCCACCACCAACAATTACAGCCCTCTCCAAGATACCTTCATCCCACATCTCAAGAATCTTCTCAGCATCCTCGGGGTTGTGAAGTGTTAGGACACCATCCAAATCTGATGGAACGTTTAGTTTCACTGGCTTCGATCCAGTTGCAATAACGAGGTAGTCGTAGTTCAACTCATCCTCACTACCATCAGAAACAATCCTCACAACCCTCCTATCCCTGTCAATCTTTGTAGCCTTTGTTTTTGATAGAACATCTATGTTCTTAACCTTTCTGAAGTATTCCTCATCTCTAACAGCTCCAGCCAGCGTTTTCCTTAGATCTTCAATTGAATGAACTATTCCACCAACGTAGTATGGCAGACCACACCTACCAAGCGATGGGTATGGGCTCGAATCTACAACCGTTATCCTTGCATCCTCATCCCTCCTTCTAGCTCTACATGCAGCCTTCAAGCCACATGCTCCACCACCAATCACAACAATTTCCATGAACTTAGTCTGTCCACACTTGATAAACTTTGCTTCAGCTTAATTGATGATAGAAAACTTTTGACATAAGCTTTTACATTTAAGTTTCTTCAGTTATTTACCAAAGATTTTTGGGATTTGGATCCCAGCAAATCAACCAAAGACAGTTTATGACCAACTTAAACGAGAATTGAGGTTTCAAACCTCAATCCTCCCATCCCTAATCCTCACTATCCTGTCAGCGTATTCCTTCAAACTTGGATTGTGTGTTACAAGTATTACCGTTACACCTCTGTTGACATTCTGATCCTTTATTATATCCATAACCTGTTTCCCAGTCTTTGTATCCAAGTTTCCAGTTGGCTCATCACATAGAAGTATCTCGGGATCGTTTGCAAAAGCCCTTGCAATTGCAACCCTCTGCTGTTCACCTCCACTCAACTCGTTTGGCTTCCTGTCCTCTTTCCCCTTCAATCCAACAATCTCAAGCAAATTCAAAGCCTTCTCCCTTCTACTCTCACTCGAAACACCCCTAAAAACCATTGGAAGCTCAACGTTCTCCAGAGCTGTGAGTGTTGGAATTAGGTGGTATTGCTGAAATACAAAACCAATAGTCATCATTCTCATCTCAGTGAGCTTCCTGTCGCTGAGATTTGATGTGTTAACACCCTTAACTATAACCTTGCCACTCGTAGGCTTGTCAAGGCAACCTATTAGGTGTAACAACGTTGACTTTCCACTTCCAGATGGACCCATTATGGACAGAAACTCACCCCTTTCAACCTCCAAGCTAACACCCCTCAAAGCTTGAACTTCGTATCCTCCAACTCTATAAACCTTGTAAACATCTACAAGCTCAACCACTTTACCCATCAAAGCAAGATCATGCAAATTTTTTTAAGCTTTGTTCAACCTTAATCATGGACAAACCTCTGATAGTCTTTTGGGAGGTTACGAGGGCATGTCTCCTTGCATGTAAGCATTGCAGAGCAAAGGCTCAGAAAAAACCTCATCCAGACGAGCTTAAACTTGAGGAGTGCTACGATCTGATAGATCAGCTTAGGAGGTTGAATCCACTTTTGATTGTGACAGGTGGAGATCCCTTGATGAGGTCAGATCTCTTTGATATACTTGAGTATGCTGATGGGATGAGGGTTGCGATTGCCTTCAGTGGAACAAAGCTTGCAACTAAAGATAAATTGAAGAGAATGCACGATCTTGGAATTTCAAGGATTGCTGTTAGCATAGATGGGAGCAATCCAGAGATACACGATCACTTCAGAGGAAAAACTGGAACCTTTGAGATGAGCATGAAGATAATTGAATTTGCAAGAGAGGTTGGACTTTCGACTCAGATAAACACAACTGTAACGAGATTCAACATCTTCGATTTGCCAAACGTCATGAGGTTGTGTCTTGATGTTGGTGTTGATATGTGGGATGTCTTCTTCGTAGTTCCAACTGGTAGGGCTAAGCCTGAGCTTATGCCTTCAGCAAGGGATTTTGAGGATGTTCTATGTTGGTTGTATGATGTTGGAAGGAGGACGAGCTTGAACGTCAAGAGTTCTGCAGCCTGTCATCTTAGAAGGATAGAGATTATGAGGGATAGTGGAACATACAACATACCAAATGGAAGGACATACTATGAGCTTTTGAAGGGTTTGGAGGGTTTTGAGGGAGAGGGGATGGTTGTTGCGAGTAGGGGTTTGAAACTTAAGAGGATCCCCGGCATCACAGACGGTAGGGGTATGCTGTTTGTAAGTCACGTTGGAGACGTTTATCCAAGTGGATTTTTGCCTTTGAAGGCTGGAAACATTAGGGAGAGGAGTTTGATTGAGATTTACAATGAGAGCAAGATATTTATTGATTTGAGAGATCCTGAGAGGTTGAAGGGTAAGTGTGGGAGGTGTCAGTTCAAGGAGATCTGTGGGGGTAGTAGGGCTAGGGCTTATGCAGTTTTTGGTGACTATCTGATGCAGGAGCCCAAGTGCATATATACGGGAGGGAGGAGTAATCGATAGCAAGAGATCAACAGTTATATAAAATTATTGAAGCTGTAAGGATGTAGTATTCAAACCACTTCAAAAGGTAGATCTAAGAGACGGTGAGAGGGTAAGACTAAAGATGAGAGTATAGAGGGATAGAATTTATAGAGAAAATATCAGAGAAGTTTAAAGATGTAAAAGAAGATCCATTAGAGGTTTTACTCAAAATGATTATGGGATTA
>QMZE01000198.1 GCA_003663025.1 Archaeoglobales archaeon | reverse complement strand
TCGAGAGAGATTGGAAAGAAAATGAATGAACACCGTGAAATCTTAGCTAACGTTATAAAAGAGCGGGGTCGACTTATCGAGAGGAACACCGAGTTACTGGCCAGTACAGTGCCCACCGATTTTTTGGATGATGTCACAGTGAGTATACAGAATCTTAGAAAGGAAAACGCTGAGTTGAAAGAGCGCCTGAGATACAAAGAAGCACAGGCTACATTTGCACTCAGACGACTTCTTGAGACGCCGATCTATGCAGAAAATGAACAGTACGAGATTATGATTAATGTCCGCAAAGTGATCGAAGTGCTGGAGAGCGCGGATCACATTGAGATTAACCCTAGAGCATTCCCTCAGCAGAAGGTGGGGCAGCGTCTCATTGGTGTGTTGGAAGAGGAACTGAGAGAAAGTGAGCAGGATGGGTAAGATATACAAAAAGTCAGAAGATGTGCCAAGTGAGGTTTTGGTGGCTCGACTCCGCGAGTTATCGGCAGTGATAGCCGACAAAAGCATCCACAAGGGTTCTGAATTTTCAATGCGTATTCCTGCCGAGTGTGATCGGGATGCAGACATAGTACTGTCTGAGGCGGCGATAAGACTGGGAAAGTTGGAAGAAGAAAATAGTCGTTTTTTGAAATATAAAGGCAAGAGTATAGAAATTTGCGACATTTGTGGCACGTTAGCGCGTTGTTACCGCCCTCAAAGCAAGTATGTTTGCGGGGAATGCCTTGATAAATGCTTTGACGCTGTAAACGCACTTCAAAAGGAAAATGCCAGGTTGAACGATGAAATCAAACGTCTCCGGCAATATGAAAAGCAGTGCAATGATCTTTCAATGACCTATGGTGAGTCCCTGGTTGCGCGAGGTGTCCCTGCAATAAGGGAAGACTTGGCGGAATGCAGGAAAGAACAGGGCAAATTGAAGTCTGAGCTAGTACTCGCAAATCACCGAAAGGATAATCAAATTAAAAGACTGGTGTACGGGATCAGTTCGTTAGCAGTTAAACTGGTCAATGCTAAGGTAAGTATCTTTGGCGACAAGTGTATATGGACAGACGATACTTGTACCTGTGAAGACGGGTTTTGCAAAAATACCGAAGAGGCAAATAGATGACCACCAAGTTATTCGGCGGATACCTAATCGTATCCTTCATCACTTACGGCATTTTGTGTCATATGATACATAGCCTTCAGCCGACTGTAATCAACTCCCCCATCGCCCAAGAAGAGTGCCTTTCGGCCTTAAAAATAGGCCGTACAACAAGCAATGAATACTGGGAGATGTTCATAGACTGCACTGAGGACTTGGACAGATATGCCAAACACTCCAAATCTCTAGTATGTCTCGATGAGATTACACACTTAGAGAACCGTATAGATGATCTGGAAGAGGAGAACTTCCAATTATTTCTTACCAAGAATACGATTTGCCATACATGCAGGGAGTTAGAAGCCTCTCAATGGCAAGATGCAGCGCGTAAACGTATTGAACAGTATGAGGCGCTTCTTATAGACTTCGCAAGGTGCGAAGAGAAAAAAGCACCTCTTAAAAAGACCTGCGGTCCATTGGAGTGGACTTGCGAGGAGGCCTTATACAAGGCTGCTTTAGCCGAGAAGGTGTACTATCAGATGGCATATCCAAATGAGCCTGAAATCTATACATGGCTAGGGGAGTGGCTGACTGAGTGCAGGGAAGAGGGCCGACCAGAATGTCACCCTTTTGACTGAAAACGCGAGGAGGATTCATAATGGAAATTAAGATGTCAAAGAATACCGCGATCAAGTGGCTTCATGATTTTATGCGTGAATATTCACAGCAGGATAATAAGGCGACAGGGACTCCCTACTATTACGACTTACGGTATAAGGATGATGGCAGGGAGGAGATTGTTCGTTTTTGCGGTACTGTATTTTTCACAGAGAAGGCAGCAGAGGAATACATTCAGGCGAACAGGTACAACCTTCCTGAAAATGTTTATGCGTTTTTGTGCTGGGGCGGGCGTAACCCTGAATTGAAGGGATTACTTGATGCACTCTCGACCTTAACCGGGGTTGAATATGAAAAGTAAGATGTGGATCTGCAGGGGGTGTTCTAAATCCCAACCGTGCCACTTTTATCATTCGGCAGGGGAAATCGGCGAGGAGGATCTCCCTGTTTGCCGATTTAATGACAAAGCTGAGTGGAAGCCCGTGAAGGGTTCAATCACAATAACATTCTATGAGGAGCTTAATGACTCGAACGAAAAGTACGGATAAACCTTTTAGGTGCATAAAATGCGAAAAATTCTCGCTTGACCTTACATTCTACAAGAAGGAATGGATCTGTGATGCCTGCATGAACAAGGACGAGAAGGGGTGCGAGACTTCGTTGAAGGATCATATGTACAAAAGCGGCTCGCTTAGCTGGATAAGCTGAGTGCCGACCCAGGAGGACTGATGAGACCTAAAGACTATAGGGTGCAGAGTGGTTGCCACGGTTGCGAACATGTTTTTGTGCTGCGCGGATACGAGGACGCTCCAAATTTTTTTTGCCATATTGATAAATCCGAGCGCCCACTATGCGGAAGTGTTCTCATGGGTGAGTGCTTCAATAATCGTAAAAACTGGGGTTATGATCTGTGGGACAAATGGTCAAAGTTGAGAGGCGTCGAAGCGTTCGGCATATGCGACAAGTATACAAAAGAAGGATCTCAGGTCATGAAAAAGCAATTGATGAGAAAAGAGCAGTTGATAGGGAAGACCATCGAGAAGATCGTGGTGTCTGTCTACCCAGGATTCCTTGCGATCCACTTCACAGATCAGACGGTGTACGTCGCAGGGGTAGAGGAGGACTTCGACGGAGTACACTTCCTTGTGTCTTCCTACGGGATTGCCAAAGAGAAGCCACGTCTTCTGTACGAATTAGAGCTGATAACACGGGAGGAGTACTCTGAGATATGTCGAGAAGACTTAGAGTCTCAAAAAGCTTCAAGGGAAAAAGAGGAGCGAAAGCAGTACGAGAAGCTTAAGGCAAAGTACGGGGAGGGGGGAGAAGAGGCGTAAGCAGTTATAGTAGGAATTGAGAAAGGAACAAAGGACGTTCAATGACTGAAAAAACAGAAGAGGCTAGTGTGGCTATCACGCTACTCCGGGGTGACGAGGTATTCACAAGTAGATACGCAGTAGAGATAGTCAAGAGGGCGGAGATTTGGAGTAGAATCGAAAAGATAGAGGACGCAGATGTTACTGCTATTCACCATTTTCTGATAGGCGCTAAAGCTGGAGACAAATTAACACGGTACAAGTCGGATAGGAGGCTACACTTTTCAGTAGAATTGCATGCTTACGCTGACTTACCGGAGAAATTAGAAAAAGAAAACAGGCGTCTTTTGGAAGATAAAGACAAGAGTGTAGAAATTTGCGATATTTGCGGTACGTTAGCACGTTGTTATCGCCCTCAAAGTCGCCATGTTTGTGGGGAATGTCTTGATAAGTGTTTCGACACTATAAAAGCACTTCGAAAAGAAAATAAACGACT
>QMZE01000197.1 GCA_003663025.1 Archaeoglobales archaeon | reverse complement strand
GTCCAGTACCTTCTCGCAGAACTCTACATTGCCTTCTAGGGGGTAGGGGTCTCCTATGACAAAGCTAACCCTCTCGCCCCCTAACACCCTGAGGGCTTTAGAAACGATGTAGGTCATGAGTACTGAGTCCTTACCTCCAGAGAGACAGACTAATACATTGTCGAAGATTTCTAAGGCGCTCTTGGTTATGGCTAGAGATATGTTAAACTCTGGGGAGGCCTCTATCCCCATTCAGACCACCGAGAAGAGAGACAGTTAGGAGGTATTTAAGCGGTTTCAGAAAAAGCGTGTGTAAAAAATTAATGAAGTAGCGTGAAGCCCGCCAGAGCCTCGGGGGGCGTCCATTATTCCCTACTGAGCGGGGGGTTATATGTTTAACGCTTTAGCCCACTCCTCCATTGCTTTGCGTAAACCAGTCCGTAAGTCATACTTTGGCTCCCAGCCCAGCATCATCTTTGCTTTTTCATAGCTACCGTAGAGCCTCCTTATGTCTGTGGGTCTCAGCCTAGAGTACCACCTTACCTTGCCTTCCCAGCCTGTCAACTCTTTGCATAGCTCTACTAGTTCTTTGAGTGAAGTATCAGAGCCAGTTGTGAAGTTAAAGACAGCCCCATGTATTGCCTCATTATCTAATGCCTGCTTAAGCAGAGTAACATAGGCGTTTACGTGGTCTTCCCTGAAGAGAAAGTCTCGCCTTATGGTGGGGTCTCCTAGGTGTACTTCTTCACGTCCTTCTAGCATTGAGGTTAGTAGGTATTCGACTACGAAGTGTCTCTGTCCTACTGGTGCCCTGCCATAAGTGTTGAAAGGCCTAGCCACGACGCACGGGAAGTTGAAGGCCTGCCTGGCGTAGACGGAGACGTATAGCTCCCCAGCGTACTTAGATATAGCGTATGGAGAATTCGGTTTGGGGGTTAGGTTCTCCCTTAGGGGGAATTTTGTTTGGTCTCCATATACTTCCGAAGTGCTGGCATAGATGAATAGGCGGAAGTCTTCACAGTACCTTCTGATTGCCTCAACCAGGTTTATGGTGCCTATGTAGTTGACCTCGGCATACCTCCTAGGCTGGTGGAATGACTCTGAGACGGGGGTTAGGGCGGCTAGGTGGATTACGACGTTAGGTCTTACGGTTTTTATGACTCTTTCGACGCTGTAGTAGTCTGTTAGGTCTCCTAGGAAGGTTCGGACGCCTTCTGGTACGTGCCTTGTTGTGGATGTAAACCTCATAAGCCCACATATCTCCCCTAAACCGAGTTGTAGGAGGCGCTTCGCTAGGCTTGACCCTATGAACCCAGTTACACCCGTTATCAGTATCCTCATCTTTCCCAGCCAATACGTAGAGGTCTAAACCATCAGATAAATATGCTACGTGAAGCACCCTAAGGACTTTCGACACTAAACGCTCAATTGTAGGCCTTGTCCACGAGTATAGGTGTCCTTCTTCTAGCCAGTCTGCTGGGTTAATGCGGGCGTTAGGTACGACGATTTTGACCTTGCCACAGGGCTTGAGGACTCGCTTAACTTCCTCAAGTACCTGGATAGGGTTGTCCAGGTGTTCAAGGACGTGTACTATTGTTACCTCCTCGAAAGCATTGTCCCTGAATGGTAATGGGAAGTTAGCATCTGCCATTACGAGGTCTGGGTGTGGATGTGGAGAGCCACAAATAGGGTCGTAAGGCGTGGGGTCGTAGTTGGGGTTTGACCACTCGAAATCTATGTCTATGCCTACATCTCCTCTCGCTCTTCTACCGCTCCCAATGTCCAGCTTTACCATTTGTATTACCTTATGAGTTCTAGGAACTCAGAGAGGGTCTTCCTGAAGTCCATTTGTTGCGCCTTTGCCCTCGCTTGCCTGCTTAATTGCTGTATTTTCTTTTGAGACCTGAGCAGGTCGTGGAGCGCTGTTCGTATTGCCTGTAAGTCTGGTACGTGCCACTCGAAGTACAACCGTGTTGAACCCCCTACTATTACCTCTCTGACCTCTTTTGGTGGTACGGCGATTCCTACTGCAAACTCGTTTGTCGCTGGTGCGTCATTGAAGACCACAGGTATTCCGCATGCCATTGCCTCTAGTGCGGGTAGGTTGAAGCCCTCACATGCTGATAAGGAGAGGTACACTCTCGCGTAGTTGTAGAGGAGGGGTAGGGCTTCTACGGGGGCTGTGCTCCTGCTTTGTATGTGTACGCTGAATGGAAAGCACACCCGTTGCACGTACTTCATGAACTTCCTGTCGTCGTTAGACCCCTCGTGGATGCCCACAGAAACCACGTCGTATAGCTTTGGTACGTCCATAGGCTTGAAGAAGTCCGTGTTTACGCCTGGGTAAATCACAAGGCATTGGAGGTCTATCTCCTCGCATTTCCGCTTAACGTATTTTGAGGTGCCTACGAGGTAGGTGAAGTCCCTTAGAACGGGCTTCTTGTATCTGGGTATTCTCCCTTCCGTTACCATCCACGCTATCTCCTTGTAGGGTACGTAATGCGGCTTTAACTGGTGCCAATGTCCTATGTGTATGCGTGCCAGGGGTCTAGTGCCAAGCATTACGTCGAATGGGTTTGTGCCGCGTATTAGATAGCCGTGCATGCGGAAAAACATGTGTAGTATTCTGACCAGAGTAGCGAAACCCCTCCTTTGCCCCATGCCCTACACCACGAAGAAATGTGAAGAAATGCGAAAAAAAGGTTTTGTGCTACTTTAGGAGTCCCTGTAGCTTTGCTTTGAAAAGCCGAGCGTCCTTTGCGGTCTTGAATGTTACGTATTGACCCTTTAGCGGTATTCTAGCCCCGCAATATGGACATGTCCTAGACTTGTAGCGTAGGCTTGCAACCACGAGTTTCTTGCATCTTGGACAGTTGACAACTGCGTAGGTCATAGTCCCATGTGGTAAAGGTATTTCTAAGAGATAAAGCACATGTTGAAACGTATGAGAAGGCAGAAATGGCTGATAGATAAGGTAGAGTGGGATGTACTGATTGTTTTAGATGCATGCCGTTTCGACGTTTTCAAGAGGCTCTATGGGAATAGGTTTAATGTAGAACCTGTGATAAGCGCTGGTACATGCACGCCAGAGTGGTTCTGTAGGACTTGGCAAGGGAGGAGGAAAGACACGATATACGTTTCTGGCAACCCCACAATTACGTCTCGACCCATAACGCTCATAGGGTTCTATATTGACGCGCCCTTCATATTCTACAGGGTGTACGACTGCTGGAACATTGGGTGGAAGAAAGTGGGCTATGCCTGGACTGTAAATCCGCATTACGTCTGCGAGTTTGCGTTATCCGTGCTGAAGGCCTACCCAGACAAGAAGGTAGTTGTACACTTGCTACAGCCCCACACACCATATCCGACAGTACCCGAGCTAGCCAGGTACTTCACACCAGACCTCCGTAATGCCGACAAGCCGTTTTGGGAGGCTTTGAAAAACGGAGAGATACCCTTAGACCTGGTTAGGCGTGGCTATGAGGACAACCTGAAGTGGGCTATGGATGCCGTGTTTAAGATGCTAGCAAGGCTAAGGGGT
>QMZE01000196.1 GCA_003663025.1 Archaeoglobales archaeon | reverse complement strand
ATGGGCTTAAAAGCTTTGGCTATGAAGAAGATTTCGGAGAAATACAGATTGAGGGATGTTGGAAAGAGGCCAATAACGATAGAGTCCATATCAACGATAGGTGAGGCTATAAGGATCATGTCGGACAGAAACATAGGAATACTGCCAGTGGTTGAAAACGGTAGACTTGTTGCAGTCTTCTCTGAGAGGGATGCAATGAGGGCCATTGCATCTGGAGCAAGTTTGAATGAGGCTGTGATAGAGTTTGCGACGAGGGATCCTAGGGTTGTAAAATGTTCCGATCACATCAGAGATGCCATAAATCTGATGTTAGCTTTGAACATAAGGCATGCAATTGGAGTTGATGAGATGGGAAGACCAGAGTGCATTGTTTCAGTTAGGGATGCATTGAAGATTGTTTAATTTTATATTTTTTACATATAGTTAAGTTTTTAAGGTAAGAGAAATCTGAATACCCAATGCTGATAGTGATAGACTTTCAGGAAAGGTTGGCTAGGCACATTGTTGGAATTGAAAAAATTGTTAAGAACTCCATAAAGCTCATCAAGACATTTAAGATCCTTGGATATCCAATTTTAATAACTGAACATGTAAAGTTGGGTGATACACTGAGTGAGATCAAGGTTTTTTCGGATAGAACAATAAAAAAGAGTAGCTTTAGCTGTTTAAGATGTGATGATTTTTACAGGGAGTTTAAGAGGGTAAATCCAAGAAGAGTTGTTTTGATTGGAATTGAGGCTCATATATGTGTCCTTCAAACAGCTCTAGATTTAATCAGGGAGGGTTGTGAAGTTTACGTTGCTTTAGATTGCATAGGTTCAAGGAGAGAGTTTGAAAGGGAGGTTGCAGTTATGAGGATGATTCAGGAGGGTGTTAAGGTATGCACATCCGAGAGTGTCATCTACGAGTTTATGGAAACATCGGAGCATGAAAAGTTTAAAGATGTCCTTGAGATTGTGAAGGAGTATGCATGAGATTCCTCAAGAACCAACACTTCATGTAGCGTTGGGTTTAGCCGTAATCCTTCTAACAGTTTTAATACTACCCTTCAGGGTTAGGATTGTTGAGGAAAATCTTGAACCATTCTTTCTCATAATGGGTATCCTATCGGTTACGGTCTCGGGTTTGTGGAGCTTTGAACTCGTTAAAGATGCTCTGAAGGAGCCAATTTGGCTACCAAACACTCCAATTCCAATAGGTATATTTCAGGTTGTTCTTACGGCGGGATTGATCATACACACATTCAACCTTCAGATTTACGATTCAATAATAAAACTGTTGAGGAGGATTGGAATTGGAGCATTCACATTCTTCATGATATCTTTCCTGGGTCTCATTTCAAGTCTGATATCTGTGATTGTCACAGCTGTCATACTCTCAGAGGTTGCAT
Source organism: Archaeoglobales archaeon (assembly GCA_003663025.1). Lineage (GTDB taxonomy): Archaea > Halobacteriota > Archaeoglobi > Archaeoglobales > Archaeoglobaceae > Archaeoglobus_B. The sequence continues at coordinate 2,135 of QMZE01000196.1, read as the reverse complement.
CGATCCTCCCAATAGACAGAAGGAGAAAGATAGAGTTTGTTGTGATTGCATGCTTTGCAGTTGGATTGGGAGCAGCTTTGACACCTGTTGGTGAACCTCTATCCACGATTGCAGTCTCAAAGCTCAAGGGAGAACCTTATCATGCAGACTTCTTCTTCCTCTTAAATCTATTGGGTGTATACGTAATTCCAGGTATAATCTTACTGTCAATCTACGGTGTTTACAGAATTGGTGGTGTTAGGTTTGAGTATGTTGAGATTCCAAGATACGAGGAGTCTTTGAGGGATGTAGTTTTGAGGGCTGTAAGAGTTTACATATTTGTCTCAGCTCTTATACTATTGGGTAAGGGTTTGTCTCCTTTGGCTGTATGGTTCTTCTCAAAGGTTCCTCCAGAAGGTTTATACTGGTTGAATACAATTTCTGCAATTCTCGACAACGCAACACTTGTTGCAGTTGAGATTGAACCTGAGATGAGTCTGATGCAGATAAAGAGTGCCTTGATAAGTCTGTTGATCTCTGGGGGTATGTTAATACCTGGAAACATTCCAAACATAGTTTCAGCTGGAAGGTTAAAGATAAGGATGAAGGATTGGGCAAGAATAGGTTTACCAATTGGAATAGTTCTGCTTGCATTCTACTTCACGGTTCTGATGCTTGAAGTCAGATTGAGTGTATGTTCTCAATGACAGCATCTGCAAACTCCATAGTTCCAACGAGTTTACCTCCCACGTGTCTGTGAATGTCGTATGTAACGATTCTCTGATCTATCGTCATCTCAACAGCCTTCCTTATAATTTCACTACCCTCCCTCCATCCCAAGAACTCAAACATCAAAGCACCACTGAGTATCATTGCGGTTGGATTCACCTTGTTCTTACCAGCATACTTCGGTGCGGTTCCATGAACGGGCTCAAATACACCCATCCCATCACCTATGTTTGAACTTGGAGCAATTCCCAAACCCCCAACCAATCCAGCAGCCATGTCACTCAAGTAGTCACCGTTTAGATTCGATGTTACAATGACATCGTATTCGGATGGTCTTGTTAGGAGCTGTTGAAACATGTTGTCTGCAATCCTATCCTTTATCACAATCTTATTCGATTCTTCCTGCCCCTCAGTTACGATGTAATCACCAAACTCCTCCAAGGCAACCTCGTAACCCCACTCCCTAAATGCCCCTTCGGTGAACTTCATTATATTTCCCTTGTGGACGATTGTCACACTTTTTCGGTTGTTCTCTATTGCATATCTAATTGCCATCCTAACTATCCTCTTTGTTGCAAACTCACTTATGGGCTTCAATCCAACTCCAGAATCTCTCCTGATTTCTATACCAAACTCTCTCCTGAGGAATTCTATAACCTTCAAACACTCCTCACTACCACTTTTCCACTCAATTCCAGCATAGACATCTTCTGTATTCTCTCTGAATATGACGAGGTTAACTTTTTCTGGATTTCTTAGTGGACTTGGAACACCCCTTATGTAATAGACTGGTCTCACACATGCATAGAGATCCAACATCTGTCTTATCGCAACATTCAAACTCCTGTATCCCCCACCTACAGGTGTTGTTAAGGGGCCTTTGAGTGCAACCCTGTATCTCCTTATTGCATCGATTGTCTCCTCTGGGAGGTAACTTCCAAAGATCTTGTATGCCTTTTCACCAGCATAAATCTCAAACCAAACTATCTCCCTACCAATCTTCTCAGCAACCTCATCCAAGACTTTTACAGTTGCTGGAGTTACATCAACACCAATCCCATCACCCACTATGAAGGGTATTACTGGATTTTTTGGAACCATCAATTTACCATCCCTGTACTCTATCCTTCTACCATCTTCTGGATCTTTAAGCATGAGGGAAATACCTGATGAGATATAAAAGTTAATCCCTTCTGTTCAACTTCAGTAACTTTATAAGCATCTTTTCCCTCTCCTCTTCCTCTTTAACGATCTCTGAATCCTTATTGCTCATATCGAACTACTGTTCGATTAATTTATAAAACTTTCTATTTTCTGTTAGGGACATGTTAACATAACCTCCTCAAATGATTATATCACATGAAAAGCTTACAGAACAGATTCCAACATCTAACGGGATTTTTAGCGGTAATGGAACAAAAGAAGAT
>QMZE01000195.1 GCA_003663025.1 Archaeoglobales archaeon | reverse complement strand
TCTGCCAGTCGTTTGCCGAGCTCTTTCTCTACTTTCGTTCTGATTTCACTCAGAGCAAGAGCATCGTCTGGCTTTAGTGGGTCAAGCAATTTTGCTTTCATCTCCTTGACAATCTCGTCAATCACGTCAAGGTTCTCAACAAGGTATTCAATGGCCTTCTCTGTTGCTGGTGCGGATATTGAACGTTTGTGTATCTTTCTGAAGATGTGTGCTATTGGTGCCGGGTAGAACTCACCAGCAACCTCTCTGACGGCAACTGGATAGACCCTCAGAGCAAACACTCTGTTGTGGCTTGAAATCATCATGATTCCTCTGTATGTCTCCTTGTCAATCTTTCTGCTCGTTATGAAAGTGATGACAATTTCTGAGAACGAGAATGAGTAGTTTGCCATGAAGCAGTATTCATAACCGTGGTCTTTGAGAGCCTCCGCTATTAAACGGGCTGGTGTTGCGTAGTTGTAGGGCTCATACTCTTCTGTGAAGACACCATAGATGTATGCATTGTCCCTTGCTGGTGGTTTACCACAGACAGCAAGAAATCTGTCAACCCTGAAAAACCGTCCTCGCTCAAGTTTCAGCCCCTTGAGCATGACACCTTCTCCGAACTCATTAATGAGGTCGTCGTGTTTGACATATACTGGAAACTTCTTCGGAACGAAGTCTATCTTCTTTAGAAACTCCTCAAACTTCTTTGGTGCCTCTTTGAAGTCGTAGCAGTAGTCTCTGTTGCCATACCACCAGAATCCTTTTTGATACTTGAAGAGCGCATCACAAAATTCACTATATATGATTTCAATCATGAATAAAAAAATGATTGATAATTAAAAACATTTTGTTTTCAAGTTAGACAGAACAAGCGAAGTGTCCCGTCAATTGAGAACCTTGCAACAAAAAGTCTGTTTCTTCCGATTGTTTCAAGAATGTTACTTCTTCTTATCATCTCAATGACAAAGTCCTCCAGACTCTCTCTTGTTGTGCTCGCAACAAACGGAACAATGATGTTGAACGTCTTTCTGTCTGGTCTCTTGTAACAAGGAAAGTAGTGGTTCTCACCGTCAAGACGAACCTTGTAGTTGAAGATTGTGTCAGAGACCTCTGTCAGTAGTCTCTTGAGAACAGAGTCTGAGTAGAAGATATACATGCTTCTCTCTGGCTGTTCTGTGATTGGCAGATACTTGTAGAACGTCCTTATTCTTTCTGTGTAGTCGATGATGTAGTCTGTGAGCATGTTCTCATACTTTGTTCGTCTGTTGATTGAGCCGTTGAACTTGATTAGTTGAGGAAGAAAGTCATGGGTCTCTTCTGGGTTGCACTCATGTCTGAAGACACATCTGCTACAGAAAAATGACGGCTCTGGTGGTGGTTCCTCATTGTTCTTGAGAGCCTCTCTCAACTCACGTGCTCTCTTGTAGATGTTGTCAATGAACAAGTCTCTACAACGAACTTCATAGACACGAAAGCCCTCACGAATGCTCATGTAGATGAGGTAAGAGGTGTTGACTCCGCTCATTATCATATACATGAGGAGCTGGTCAATGTGCCTTGGTATCGGACTGCCGTTACAGTATTTGTCAAGAAGGTAGAATGTTGAGATGTGCTTCAGTTCAATAACCTTTCCGTCGTATGTGAGAAGGTCTGGATGTCCTACAATCTTTATCCCTCTGTAGGTGAAAGAGAGTTCTGGCTCTATGCTTTTTGCTTTGACGATTGACTGAAAGTAAGAGTGAACTGCAGATCCTATGAACATCTTTATGTTTGTCGGAAGAAGCTTCTTTCTCTGTTTGTATGCGAACCTCAAACAAGAAGTAATGTCTGTTGTGTGAATAACGTCCCCTCTCGGAGATGGTCTATCTATCATGCTGACAAGAGAAAACATTATGTCCTCTGTCCTCATCTTGACACCCTGCTCTTGAGCTTCAATTGAAGAAAACCAATTGCTGCACTAAAAGAGCTCAACATCATCAGTATTCCTATTGTCTGGATATATCTGACAAGCACCATGACATCCTCAATACCACGAATGTAGATGTCAAGATTGAGAACAACCCACGAGATAATTATTGCGGGAACAATCATTGTTGTGAGAGAGAAGATGGGGTTGTATCTTGTCAAGTAGATGTATCCTATGAGCTCAATAATTGAGTAGACTGTCCAGATGACCAAGACCACAGAGAGAGGAGTTGCTGTCGATAGCAGAAGCGATTCTCCAACTAACGACGAAATCAATGACGAGCAGATAATAATAAAGAGCACGTTTCTTCTCTCCATGTATAACAAGAACCATGCACTCGCTCTTAGAACCATTGACAACGGATGAACAAAGATGACAAGCACTATGAGTGGTGATGGAAAGATGTAGTTTAGGGCTGTAACAAGACAGAGAAGGTATCCGACAAATCCGATAATGTTGTATGCCTTCATAATGAAAAAGATGGAGTTCTGGTTAAAAAACTTTAGAAAAGTTCCAGTTCAGAAAACAAGTCAGTAGAGCACACAAGTTTTCTCTTGAAATAAAGAACACCGATTGTTGGTTTGTGGAAAAAAATGAAAACGGGATTTGGAAAGAGAACAACAACAATTCTTTTGAGGATTCTTGCTGTGCATGTGTAGTTGATTGACAGCACACCAACAGTAAATGAAGTTCCTATCATAGCAGTTGCATGATTATCGAGTTGACAATCTCTCGGATACTATGTCCGTAGATTTCTTCTGCTCGTATCTTGTCCAGCTTACATCCTATTCTGAACGTGAAGAGCGGTGTCGGGAGCCAGAAGCCACTCTTGCGGGGGTCTGTTATGACAGATGTGTCTCTACGATAGACAGAAACAAATGTTAGTTCAAAGAAGTTCTCTGCATGGTCTTCAAGAATAAAGACGTGAACGTCGTGGTTCTTTATGACACAATGACCGTGTCCTCGTATGATGCTATCCTCTTTCCTTACTTTGATTGAGAAGATGGGCATGAGCCTTGCTATCGTCTCAGCTACGCTCATAGAACAACACCTCGTCAAAATCAATCTTCGTGAGAAGGTCTCTTACAATGTCAGCAATTGTCTGTCCTTTTAGTGTCAGTTCTCCTCTCGTGTATGTGAAGGTGATGCTGTAGTTCTTCTCCTTGTTGATGATATGAACAACCTTTTTGAAGTCTGGTCCATCGTAGATTTCAACAATGCCGTCTTCGTATTCTCTTATCATGCTTAAGAATGTTTTTGTCAAAAATAAATGTTTTCATGAGCTGACAAACTTTCAATTACAACTTGGTTGTTTATGCTCCAATAAGAAAAAAAGCTCAAAACTAGAAGACCGCCATATCCGATGAGAAAAACTAAAATGGAAAAAACAAATAATCGCAGTATATTTTCTTTAAAAGAGTTACAGCTCTTAAAAAGAAGCTTGAAGATTTCCGTTTTTCTTGTGCTATTTCAACTGATACATATGTGTCTGGAACAGTTAACCGGAACCATATTTCATCAATCGCAGTATGAAGAAATCCTTCATAATATTCTCCGTTCATCTCAAACCTCCTTTGTATGTAAGTCAC
>QMZE01000194.1 GCA_003663025.1 Archaeoglobales archaeon | reverse complement strand
TCTCAGGGGGGTGGGTTTGTAGTCTTATCTCAGGGGGTGTTTTTGTTTTTTTAAATTAAGCCTATGTGTATAATTATGTTTCTGGGTGCGCAGAGGTGGATATTTCCCCGCGTTAGGTGTGTTTGTTCGCTGCGTGCGTGGCGGATATTGGGGCTGAGCGCAGCGAACGCCCCAAGCGAGCAAAGCGAGCTATGCATAGAAATCTATATTAGTCTGGGGGTCGCATAGAGGGAGCTTAAGCCTGTGGGTGCAGGCAGAATTCTATACCTCCATGTGCGGGTTGTTCCACCTCTGAAAAAACCTTTTCTGAAAAACGTCTTTTCCTTCTTTCATGTTAGTATTATGCTGTTAGTCTGTCCGCCCGTAATGTCTACGGAGCCATTCATGTATCCAGTAGCTTTCTCTTTCTCCCCATTCTTCTTCTGGGCGGTTGGCTCTCGGCACATAGCCGAGAAGCGCATATCTTTCTCTAGGGGTTACATTGATTTCATTGCCGTTGCTGTCAGTCATTTTTATTACACGTATTTTCAAGGTGTATCCTTCGTTTTCTGCTTCGTATAAGTGTGTATGCTTCCACCACCCGTACCACCACCCAACATAAAAATATGTTATTTTTCTCCAACTCCCGCCGTCATATCGATCTGTTTGCATCTGTCCGTGCAGCTGCACACCGCAATCGTCAGAGACTAGGAGATGAGTTATTTCAAAGTCGCCGTTTTCTGGAAAAAATTTGCAGTTTGTATGTGCCTTGCCTGCGCACGTTATGTACGCTGAGCAGCTCGATTCAGCTACATATCCTGATCCAACATAGAACTGGATGGCTGCCATTTGTCGCCTGACATTTCGTTTACTATCTTATTCTTTTCGTCTGGATGTCTTGCCTTCTTTTCTTTCTTGTTTATCATGAGTTCGATATCGCCGTCTTTGTGCATAATATTCTGAAATTCTGAACATATAGATTGGTATATCCTGTTTGATACCCCCATAGTTCGAGTGTGTCGCCTTCGTTCCATCCGCTGATGTTCTCCGTGAAAGCGACGTATGTGTCGCTTGTCGTGCTCTGTTCTGTGCCTACTGGTGTACCGTTTCGGTACACTTTGCTATATACAGTGTCGCTTCCGCTTCCTGAGCGTATTTCAAAGTGTATTCTTAGTGTTTCGTTTGGAAGGAACCCTAATGTGATTGTTTTCAGTTTTGTATACGTTGCTGCACCCGTCTGCACTTCTGCGTCATGCGCGTGATATACATCGCTTCCTGCGTCCCATGCGGTTATTTTTCCGTCTGCAAGGGCAGCAAGAATATTTAGGTTTGCTATTGGCACTTTTGCGTTTGCGTCTAGGGTGCATAGTTCGTTCGCTCCTCCTGTTTTCAGGTTTGCCATTGGTACTTCTGCGCTTGCGTCTAGTGGCGCCACTCCGTTAGCTGCTCCTCGCTTTGCGCTCCCTGTGTGTAGTGAGTCGTCATGTTCTGCTAGCCCACTTGTTGCAAATGGCATTAGCTTTCCTCCGGTCTTTCAGACAGTTCCTTGTAGAACAGTGTTGCTCCTGATGCGTCCGCAATTGCAGACCACGGGCTTTCTATGTCTTCTCCGTCAAAGAAAAGGGCGAAGGTCAGGGTATCGCCTGTGCTCAGGACGTACCCTGCGTTTGTAGTTGTGAGACCGCCAGGCGTTGTATTGTCGATGTAGATCTTCTGCCCGCTTGTGCTCTGGTTTCGGAAGTACAGGCTCTTCCTCTCTGCGTTTCTCTCGAGTACCTTTGTTGCCGTTGTGCCTATCGTTGCGCTTGGCATGGTCTCACTCGTATAAGAGCCCTGCTGCTATAGTCCCTGCTGTTGGAGTCTCCACGTCTACGCGCTGCTCTATGAGTATCTGACCGCCCGCGTTCACTGGAATGTTTACCTTATGCTTCTTTGTTAGGTTGCTGTACACAAGTACGCCGTCCGTTACTATCTCGTTTCCTGCACTTGCTGCCAGGAATTCGAGTGCTCCGCTTCTTGTGAGTCCAGAGCCTGATAGTCTCACACGCGCACCCACTCGGAGAGATACCGCACTAGTGCCCTGGTCAGGCGCCACGCCTATTACAAGTTCTCGGATCCTCGATGGGCTCTTTCCTTCTCCAGCTCTCGGCACCGTGACCGTGCCTATCGTGCTCCAACGGTCCGCGGTCGTGTCCAGAGCTGCATCTGTGTACTGGCTCATAGAATTTTTTGCCTTTGGTGCTTCCTCGTCAAACTCAAGCTCACATCTCACCGTTCCCGCGGTTATCGCCTCGTCCAGAGTGTTTACCTGCGCGTCAATCGTGCCACCCGTCTGAACGGGTATATCAACATCGTACTCTATCACGTTGTCCTGTACTACGCCTGCGCCCGCCGTTACTGCAGAGAGACCCCCGAAGTTTCCGAGATACTCATGAGGAGACTGCTCCAAAAGACCGGAGCCCAGGAGCCTGAAGATTGGAGCCACTCTTATAGAGGTTGCACTTGTGCCAAAGTCAGCCGCTATAGAGAACTTCACCTTTGAGATCCTCTTAACGTCTGCTGGCACCGTGAACGTGTTGATCGTTGTCCACGCATCTGCTGAGCTTGGTACTGCTACTATTCCTGTCTGGCTTATCATCTTACTCCTCCTCCTTCTGGAATATCTCCTTAGCAAGGGCTGCCTTTCTGTTCTTTGCCTCTTTCTCGATCTCCTGTATCTTCTCGTATGCTTCCCTATCTATCTCCTTGACATTCTGTACAAACTCTTCGTACTCTTCACCGCCTATGACATGACCGCATCTAAGCCTCTGAGCGATCACTTCTTTAGCATTGTATGCTGGCTCACCTGTAGCGGTAATATTCGCCTGTATCGGCTGGTATCCACAACCATAGGGACAAATTGCACCCATTAGAGTACACCCCCTTACTCAGTGAGCTCTTTCTTCTTTTCATGGAGAGCCATAACGACCTTACCAGCTCTGTTTATGAGGTTCTCCATTGGATCAGCCGTACGCGGTGGAAGATTGCCCTCGATCTCATCGAGTACGTCAAGATATGGCTCCACGTTCTTGAGCATCTTATCAGCCTTCAGCTTTGTCTTAGCCTTGTACGCTGCCGCGCCCGTCTCCTTCATCCCGCGATTCATGTCTTCCTCAGATACCTTCTTAAGAGCCTTCTGGCGCTTCCTAGCTGCAATCGCAGCCTCGAGCTTCTCACGGTAAAGCTCCTCCGCCTCATCAGAAGCCGCAGCATCGAGCTTACCCTTCCGATTCACATAGTTTCTAACGAGCTTCTCCGCATTATTGCGAGTGCCCGCTAAATAGTCTTCCTTAAATGCACTTCTATCAATCGGCAATATACATCACCAAAAAATATTACACCTTTGAGGTATATAAACATAATACACTATAAAATAAAAGTTATAATGTTGTAAGGTTAGGAAGCGGTAAAGAATGAAAGACAAAACAATCCTATCCCTTGCTGCAATCGCAGCAGTAACGACACTTGAGCTTTTTTGGGTGTACAGTGGGCATAATCATAACAGCTTAGTGTTAGCTGTTGGTGCTAT
>QMZE01000193.1 GCA_003663025.1 Archaeoglobales archaeon | reverse complement strand
CCTAAAATGAGCAAAACTTATTTAATCAAATACCCTTGCTTCCAGACATGAAGTATCCAAAGAGGGTGAGGACATTCTGTCCTTTCTGTGGGAAACATACGATACATGAGGTTGAGAAGGTTGGAAAGGGGAAACAGAGTGGGCTGAAATGGATAAACAGGCAGAAGAGGAGGAGAGGGAAGGTTGGGAACTTGGGTAAGTTCAGTAAAGTTCCAGGAGGTGACAAGCCAACTAAGAGGGTAAACATAAGATTCAGATGCACCGAATGCAAGAAGGCTCATTGCAGGCCAACTTGGAGGGTAAAGAGGTTTGAGTTGGTTGAAGTATGAGCAGGTTCATTAGGGTTGTCTGCCCAGACTGTGAGAACGTTCAGATCATATTCGATCACCCCTCAACCTTTGTCAAGTGTCTCGTTTGTGGTAGGACTTTAGCCGAGCCTAAGGGTGGGAGGGGTAGGATAAGAGCCAAGATCGTAGGTGTCCTGGGATAGTCTAAATCCAAACCTATCAATTTCACCGTTCTTTATTCTCGTTGCAGAGATAGGTTTCCCATCGTAGGCAAGGACAAAGTCAACAACCACAATCGTTATTGGTTCCTTCCCAATCTCAATCCTCTTCTCATTTATCTTCCTTGCATTCTCATAAGTTTCGGGAGAGACGATGATGATGTCAAAGTCCTCATCTATAGTTCTCCCGTATATGTCAAATATCTTCTCAACCCTAACATCTACACCGTAAGTCCTCTTTACATAATCTTTCAAATTCCTAACCCTCAAATTGTAAGGTAACACCCTCCTGAACTTCCTCCTTGCCATCTCGTCACTAGTAACACCAAAAACGACATCTTTACCTATACCAAAAGCCTTCCTTATCAACCTCTTGTGACCCTCGTGCAGAGGATCAAAAGTCCCACCCAACGCAACTTTCACCCATAGACTTTGATAAATCGTCATATAAACTTTAAAAACCCAAAACTAACATCAAACATGGGATACAGGTTTGTTGACCATACTGCAGATGTAGCTTTTGAGGTATTTGGGGATAGTTTGGAGGAGTTAATTGTCAATGCAACAAATGCATTCTATGAGGCTTTCGTTTACATTGATAGGCTTGATGAAAACAGAGTTTTGAATGTCGATGTTGAAGCTGATTCACCAGACTACCTCCTATACAACTGGTTGAATGAACTGTTATACGCATTTGATACGGAGTTCTTTGGTGGGAAGTTTGTTGAATTTGTAGAGATTGATGAGGGTGATAATCTGACTGCAAGAGGGACTATAAGGGGCGGAAACCTTAAACCTGAGATAGTCAAGGTTGAACCTAAGGCCATAACCCTACACGACTTCTCCGTTGAGAAAAAAAATGGATGGAAGGCTTACGTTGTGATAGACATCTAACCAAACAAAGCTCCAAGTCCTTCCAAAGCTTCCTCCTCAGCCTTCTCCTCTTCCTCCTTCTTCTCCTCCTCTTTCTTCTCCTCTTCAACCTTGACCTCAGCAGGTTGTGCTACTGTTGGAACGTACGCTGCCTTTGAAATTGCCTCATCTATGTTTATACCTTCCAAGGCTGAAACTAGGGCTTTTACCCTAGCCTCATCGACGTTTACACCAGCAGACTCAAGAACTGCCTTCAAATTCTCCTCGTTTATCTCCCTTCCAGCATGGTGCAACAGGAGAGCAGCATACACATACTCCATACACATCACCTCCTAACCAAACAAAGCACCCAAACCTTCCAAAGCCTCCTCCTCACCCTTCTCTTCCTCCTTCTCCTCCTCTTCCTTCTCCTCTCTCCTCTCCTCAACCTTCTTAACCATCAAAGATATTCCCGATACAGATTCTGGAAGTAGGGATGCCAATTTCAAAGCTTCCTGATATGCTCTAGATATTATCTCTGGCATAAGCTCTCTAACTGGCAACCCGACGTTCATGACAAGGTTCCTTGCATCTGTGAAAGCCTTTGCAATCACAACTTCAACAGTCTCCCTAGTTATGTAGGCACAGTTCACAGCAAGGTTCAAAGCCATTTGATGTGCGTTGGCAATTTCCTCCTTCACCTTCTCAACATCTATCGAGAGAACATCTGGAGTTAGCAGGATACTGTTTTCGTATATAACTCTCGTATCCAAACCAACCTTTACTGGTTTTATTCCCAATACGTTCAAAGCCCTGGCAACCTCAGGCTTAACAACCTCTCCAGCCTTAACAACAGTAACAGTCTCCTTAACCGTAACCTTTCCCCTCTCAATTCCAACTGGAATGCCAGCGTTCTGAAGTTCAGCCATCATGGGACCTGGTGGTATTGGTGTGGGACCCTTCTCAATTACAACATCGATGGGTGAGATTTGGTTTGGCTTGAGTGGTGAGGGTTCCTTCGTATCTTCGAGTAGCCTGTATAGCTTGAATGGATTTATGTTTGAAAATATCAGTGCGGTCTGGTCGTATATGTATTCTTCAAGCTTCTTGAAGTCTTCAAGTCTTTCCAAAGCCTTCTCAACTAGAGAATTCTTTACAACCCTAATCAAAGCCTTATCCCTCAACTCCCTCCTTATCCTCTGCATCTGATTTGATGGAACTCCTCTGAATCCAACTATCGCTATTGTTGAGTGAGTCTTGAACAACCTTAAAATCTCCTCAACTGTCTGAACCTTCCACTCAGGTGGTGAACCCCTAACCGCAGCCATCAAACCACCCTAACGGCTTTTCCCATTGTTGTCTTGACGTATATCGATTTTATCACCTGCAATGGATTCTCATACTTGTTTTCAACAACCTTCAGTATCTCCAGAGCATTCTCTGCAAGCTTTTCAACATCCATATCCCTCTTTCCAATCGGTGCATGGAATATTGGCTTATCCCTTGTCCTAACCTTTACAGACTTCCTAAGTTTCTCTATCATTGGCTTTGGATCTGCCAAAGGTGGGATTGGTTGTGGCATCTTTCCCCTTGGTCCAAGTATTGGTCCCAACTTCCTACCTATATCTGGCATCAGAGGTGCTTCAGCTATGAAGAAGTCAACGCTTTTTGCAAGCTTCTTGGCCTTCCTCTTGTCCTTTGAAAGATCATCTATGTCATCTGGAGATAGGATTACATCAACTCCAGCCTCCCTAGCCTTCAATGCAACCTCACCCTTCGCAAACACACCAACCTTCCTATCCCTACCCAACCCATGAGGTAGAGTTACAATTGTATCTATCCTGTTTTCAGGTCTCCTCATGTCCAAATTTCTGAGGTTGACTGCAATCTCCACAGTTTCAACAAACCTCCTTTGCTTTGATTTCTCCAAAGCCTCCCTTATTGCATCCTCAATCTTTTCCTTACTTACTATCATTCCACCACCCGTAGTCCAACGGCTTCAAGCCTCCTACGGAACTAAAAGATGGGGTTTAAATTGTATTTTAATTTATCGCCGATGGTTCCACTTTATAAAAAATTTATTTTGGATATGTCCACTTAAGAAAACGATTGGTTTAATTTTTAAACTGCTATAAAGAATGATCAACAATTGATTAAAATGATTCAACACTGTTGATGAAATTTTTAAATCATGCACAGT
>QMZE01000192.1 GCA_003663025.1 Archaeoglobales archaeon | reverse complement strand
CTATAAGACCGCCAGGAGGATCAGAGCGAGGCACTCCAGAACCCAACATGTAGCCAGAACCCAGGACAGGGGGTTTGCTTTCTTGACGTTGCTGATCAGTAACATCACTGTAATCAACATGAAACAACTCAGTAGCAAAATCAATATAAGGATCATTTCCATCTCTAAACTTCTCCACTTTGTCCCACTCTCCTGCATAGTACATGAGTAAGATGTATTCGATTGACCCCCAATCGGCAACAAGTAGCGTCTGCTTATCCGGCGCCTTAAGTACGGGCCTTACCAGTTTCTTTGCTTCACCTAATGGATCAGAGTGTTTGAGTATGGTTGTATCAAAGAATGTAGATAACAACTTCACGACTGCATCATTATATGTCTCGTCCCCTACAGGTTTAACTTTAGCTCGTGGTAAGTTGAGCATCTGAAAGCCACCACCTGTAGTTCTACCTGTACCCGCACCATGATAGCGTAAGTTGTCGTGTATACTACCATTAAGGGTCATGTTCAGCAGACGCTTGAACTTTTTGACAGCAGCACCACCTAATAATTGGCGGAGTTTAAGCAACCTAAGTACCTTCACGTAGTCGGCACTGACTGCTTCGTCTTCAAACACATCCTGTAATATTTTTTCTAACTCTTCTACTGCGGCAGCCACCGTCTGTACCTGTAAGTCAGGCAGGTCCACTCCTCTTTCACCACACCAAATTTTTATTTTCTGAGTCTGATGCACGGTCTGGATTTGCTGCCGTGTTATGAAGGGGACATACCGAGCCTGCTTCTTAGTGTAGTGGTCGATGATCTTCTGTATCTGCCGGACCGACCATGTATCTACAGGCACACCACGAGAATTAATAAAGGCAGTCTCTTCCCATATAGCCTGCTCGCTATCTGATAAGCAGTCTGATGGTAGCTTGCGTATGATCTCGTCCATTGAATCCGTATCTCTAACACAGTAGTCTCGGAACTCTTGATACTCTTTCTCTGTGTAGTCCATCTTGATACCACAAATTTTATTTTTTAAATAAGTACCACGTGCCATCTTTTGCATCTTAACTCGGAGCATCTTGCCTAAGCCTGCTAAGGATTGAGGTAGTCCGTACCGAGCAGCAACAGCCATGACATCTATACATTGGTCGTTGCGTATGACCCCGAACCCATATTTCTTAGCGAACGTCCTCATTACCAGCTTATCAAACTGGATATTAAACGCAGCAAACCGGAAACCTTGTGTATTTTGAAAATACATAGGCACCGGCATACCTGGTTCCCACAACTGGGTAGGTGCTGCTCCTACTTTGTAACTAAACATAAGTAAGTCTGCATGAGGGGACGAAAGATATACATGCCGACCCACATCAGACAGATCGTATTCACTTCGTGTCTCACAATCAAATTTTACTATCGGGCGAATGCTCATTGTTCACCTCCGTGTAGTCGGCGCAGACTACCATTAAGATAGCTGCGCCGTCGCCTTATGGTAGTTCGTCTTTAAGTATCTTCACGTCCGCTTCTACTTTTTGTACCAGGTATTTCCGGCACTCGTCGATAGCATCAGTGCAACTCTCGCCGTCTTGTAGCTCCGCTTCTATGGATTCACTGAGTCTAAGAGACTCATAGTTACCCATGTTTTTTGTGACCCCGTAGCTAACAGTTATATTTTTAACTCTCGCCATTCTCTCCTCCTAATTCATCCTTAACTCTTTCATCTCGGTAATCGTGTTTATCCTTTACCAGTGTATCCAGTCCAGGGATGCCTGCCATAGCAGCTTCGATAGCATCCTGGATGAACGTGATAGACCGACTCAACTCCACTACTCCTGCTACATTAGCAGCTTTGACCGCCTTAAGTACCATGGGACTACCTGTCAGTACCGGCCCCACTGTATGGAGTATCAACCCCACTACCATATCCCCGTAAGGGGTATCAAGCAGAGATTTAAACCCGTCTGGACAGGCGGGCATTTTCTTTAAGGCTATCTTGACCGCTGTTACTACCGCTTGGCCTTGCTGTAATGTTACTAAAGTATTCTTTGCAGTCTCTAAAGCATTCACCGCATTTCCTTTGACTTGTGCTGTTTTACCATCGAAATTAAATGTTTTGTCAGCCATCGTACTTTCCTCTCGTTTGTCTCGTTTTGTTTTAATTAAAGGGCACCATGGTGGTGCTTCCTCGTCATCATAATAACTTTCTACATTTACTCTTTTGCTACTCGCTCCGTAACAACACATAAAATCATCGTCACAATATTCACATGTGAGACAATCAACATCAGCCATCTCGTCTATCTCGTCCTCAATATGGCAATGTCCCTGAATATACTCCTCACACTTTGGCCCACATTTACCGGCTTGACCATTATCAAAGCACGCTCCATGTACGCTCATACATACCTCCTTATCGGTAGTTGGGGCAGACTACCATAAAGTAATCCACCCCTTATGGTAGTATGACTATCCTCCGAAAGGATCTTTAGATGATGTAGCTACATCTTCAACTACTTCAACTTCTGCTTTATCAGAGTCCAGGTTGCCTGTCTCTGCTGCAAAATCAGAGAAGGCGGACTCGGCAGACTCACGTCCATCCAGTCGTGTACCGTCACCTGTTTTAAACAGAGCGTTCAGTCCTACTGCAATCCCTCTTGACTCTGGAGTCTTGAAGGAATAAAAGGACAGGGCAGCTCGACACTCACAGCCAGAATAAAATTCGGACTGATCTGTGATTGCCACCACTTTACCATTCAACGGTTTGGTAATTTCCGGCGGGGAAAAATACTCGGAGTTCGGGTCCCCGTCTGCATTAGCATTAAGAAACATACACCCTTCGTAACCGATACCGGGTTTCTTAATACCAGTCTTAACTTCTGCATCACCATCCCTTAAAGGTTTCTTAACTACCTCCCACATGGTAGCGGGGAACATACCTTTAGCAACACCTTCATCAAACGCAGCTTTAATAGCCTTGTTATACATGAGGATGTCGTCCTTGTTTGCTTTACTGAACAAGCAGCAACAGGAAAATTTTAATTTTCCCTGCTTATTCTTGCGTGCTTTCCATACATAAGCATAGCTTGCTACCATTGGTCCGGTTTTTACGTTAATTCCCATGTTCGTTACTCCTTTTTTCCGTGTAGTCGTTGCTGACTACGTTTATATTATGCACTTATCAAGCGCAATTCCGCTGCCACATTAGCAGCTTTGTAATTACCCATGTTCTGCAATTCTTGTCTCTTTACCATCTCCTTTCTTATACGCTCCTGCTCTGGCTCCTGCTTACTTAAGGCCACGTCCAATATCTCTGCCATAGATGCTTTCTCTAAGAAAATCTGTTTAGCATCGAAATGGGACTGTCTAAAGTAAGTAGCTCTGGACCCGATTGTCTCTATTTCACGGATCTCTGATTCAGTCGGAGACATATGATGAGCCGATGGATGACAGTCTACGGCTATGTATTCCGGCGGGTTCATGATCTGCTCATGGTATATTAATTCATGATACAGATTACATGATACAGGGGGGTACGTCTCATATCGTAGCTCACGTCCCATACCAGGAGCGAAGCGGATAGTCTGAGTGTCTCCTACTACGCCCGCATCCATATGCCTGATCCGTATATTATG
>QMZE01000191.1 GCA_003663025.1 Archaeoglobales archaeon | reverse complement strand
TTGGATGATATCAAAAAATCTTTTAACAGAGTGATGAGGAGTTTGATCATGAAGTCGATCGAATTTTTATTTAATAGGATAATACCAAAAGGTTTTCCATCAGGTTCAATGATACTTATAGTTGGTGAACCTGGAACTGGTAAGACCATACTTACATCTGCAATAGCAAACTACGAGCTTGAAAGGGGTAGGAGAATTCTTTTCATATCTCTAAATGAACCAAAGGAGGATTACATGAGGACTATTGAGAGGTTTGGATGGAGGTTTAATAAATCGAGGTTTAGGTTTGTAGATCTATTTGCGGTTGGAAGGGAAGCTTTTGATGCTCAGATAAGGCTCATAATTGAGGAGTTTGCAATGTTCAATCCAGATTTGGTTATCATAGATTCAATAACTGCCCTTACAAGCCTCATAGATCCTGAGTTTGTTAGGTCGTTTCTGCATGCATCGCTTGGATCAATGATTAAGAAGAGGGGTGCAATAGCACTTCTGATTGCTGAGAAGCCAATTGGAAAGGAGGAGATAGGCTTTGGTGTTGAGGAGTTTGTTGTTGATGGTGTGATAGTTTTAAGGTTTGTGAAGTATGGTGAGCATTACAGGAGAGTTCTTGAGATTCCAAAGATGAGGAGGAGAAGGATTGAGAAGCCTCATTATGAATACACAATAACAAACGATGGAATTGAGTTCTTTGAGATTCCAATACTTGAGAGTGTTGAAGAAGCTTGGACGGAGAAGGTTACAACTGGGATTTCAAGGTTAGATGAAATGATGGATGGAGGTGTTTACAGGGGATCGATCACGGTAATAGCTGGAAACACTGGGACTGGAAAGACGACTTTTGGAATTTACTTCACATACTCAAACGCTCTAAGGGGAAAAAAGTCTGTTTTTGTTACATTTGAGGAGTCTGTTGAGAGCATACTGAGGGCTATGAGGAGTTATGGAATGGAGTTTGATGGAGTTAGGGATAACATGATAATTGTATCCCTGATTCCAGAATCTGAGAGTCCAATAAACGTCTTTGTCAAGCTCAAGGATATAGTTGAGAAGGAGAATCCAATTGCAATGTTCATAGACAGCTACAACTCACTTGAGGGTAACATGGATGAAAACGAGCTTTCAAAGATGATCAGGTATCTCCAGCTCATGGTTAGGGAGAAGGGTATTGCTACAATGATATCTCTAAACGTGGATGGTAGGGTTAAGGAACTACCCCAAACTGGCTTAAGCACACTTGCAGACAACATAATACTGCTAAGCTACGACTTTGAGGGTGACGAGATGGTTAGGAAGATTTTGATACTGAAGTCAAGGGCTTCGAATCATTCAAAGAGGATTTATAGGTTTGAGATAACTCCAAGTGGGGTGGAGATTTATGATAGGTAATCCAGAGGATATGATGGTTGAAGCTGTTAAGAGAGCAACTAAGAGGGCAAATCCAGCTCTGGAGAAGCTTCTTGAGGTTCATTTAAGGTTGAATGCAAACTCTGGATTTGAGTTGGCATACAGGGATCCAAAGAGGTTTAAGGATTTTGTTAACAGGTTGTTTGGAGAATACAGTGGTAGGTTGCTAGAGATGCTGATAGTTGATGAGATAAAGAGAATGCTTGAGATAGGTGAGGATTTGGAGAATCTTGAGAAGGCTGTTGAGATTTTAAGGATGATAGTATGAACCCACTTCAGATATTTGTAGAATCTTCAAAGAAACTGACACCGTCACTGATAGAGTATGAGGTTGGGACTGAAGTGGAGATGATAGTTTACAGGTATCTTGAGGATGTTAGAAGTTACTACGATGACGTCTTGATGGTTTCTTTCGTAGATGCACACGTCGCGTTTTTGGAGTATTTGAAGAGGGTTTTGAGGAGGGATGTGCTTAGAGATGTAGAAGTGATATCTTTACTATCAAAGAAGTTTAAGGATTCTGAATCTGCACCTCTGATAGCTGGAAGGTTGGGGAGTATAATTGAGGGTAAGAGAGGAAAGATACTTGCTGTCTTCCTTGGATTGGATTTCTATTCGATAGTGTTCTCAGAGAAGTCGCTTTTGGAGTTGTTTCCAAGGATTGTCAATCTGACGCGTTACAACAGGAATCTGAACATTGTCTCGGTATTTAATGGTGCAATATTCTCCTCTTCAGTAAGTCAGATGTTATACACGTTCTCCCTGAATGTTATGAAGCTGAGTATTGAAAGGACTGATGGTGATTTCAAGAGGGTTCTTACAATAATAAGGTCTGCATT
The DNA here is from genome assembly GCA_003663025.1 of Archaeoglobales archaeon. GTDB lineage: Archaea > Halobacteriota > Archaeoglobi > Archaeoglobales > Archaeoglobaceae > Archaeoglobus_B. The sequence continues at coordinate 1,386 of QMZE01000191.1, read as the reverse complement.
CCCAGAGTATAACCTAAGGAGATGGCATTACGATGTGATTGGAGACAACATAAATTTCATGTTTGATCGTAGCTCAAACAGTAATCACTTTAAACTTCATCCTTAACCTCGTTAAGTGGACAAACAAAGAGTGTCCTTTAGTCTATCTAAAGCTCAAGGTTGGATAAACACTTGTAGAACTTCTTAAGGTAACCGAGAAATAATTAATTATTTTTAATGATAATCTATAATAGTGTGTGTCAAAATAAGAAAAGAAAAAATAACAAGGATACAACTTATGCAACCCACACTCTGCCAACTGGTAGACTATGCTAAGGCTACAAAAGTCTTTTGGAGGAACAAGAAAGATATAGAATTAAAGATATTAGAAGCTCTATTATACTTCTTCGGTCTTTCTTTGAGAAAAACAAGCGACTTTCTTTCCTTTTTTGAAGAAATAAGCTATGAATCAGTCAGGATTTACTATCATAGGCTTAAGAAAGTTCTAAAGAAACCAAGAAAGATGTCAAGTTGCAATAGAGAAACAAAATTAAAGCTGGAGAAAAGACTGATCTTCGTATGGACTGCTGTAGATGTTGATACCAATGAATGCTTAGCAATTTGGACTTCCGAATTTTCATGCTTACGTTTTCCTTAGAGAAGTTCTAAAATACTACAAAAACAAACCAGAAGTTGTCGTGAACAAGGGTTTCTAATACAAATGGGCTTTGAATAGGATTAAAATACGAGCATCGAAAGAAGAAATACCGTTGAAAGATTTTTTTTCAGGCTTAAAGAAAGAACAAAAAAACAGATTTCCTTTCAATAGCTCTTTTATCTCAGTTCAGAGCTGATTGGATAGTTTTATGGCATTTTATAACTACTGGAGGTGCTAATCTTCACATCCTCATCTGTAACTAGACAAAAAATAATCTTCTTGAAGCTCTCATCTCTTTTGTTATTTCACTTCTAAATAAAGATATTATAAAATTCTGTTAGGATTATATATCAACAAGTATCTTGCAATACTTCTTACCTTTTCTATGTTTTATCATGTTTCCCTTGAAATGGAGAATACATAAAAACGATATAAGTTGTAAACATAAAATTGCAATGAGAATCCTAGCAAATAAGGTCAACTTAAGAAAACAATTAGTTTAATTTTTTATATAACTATATTGTTATAAAGATTTGTCAACAATTAATCAAAAATATTATTATAAGAAATTTAGATGTAAATAATTAATGTTTATCTTAGCTCAAGTTGACATATCCTAAGAACCCTAACATGTATAACGTGTTCCAGTATTTAGATTTCTGAACGATATTAATGATAATAGCAAGCAGGTGGAAAAATTCCCCTATTATATTCCTAAGTATGAATACAACGATAAAGCCTTCAATTAG
>QMZE01000190.1 GCA_003663025.1 Archaeoglobales archaeon | reverse complement strand
TTTGGCGGAGGCGGTGGAGGGGTTGGAGTGACGGCAAATTGAGAGAAGCTCGGTATCCTTCGCCCGAGAAAAGACAACAAGTTGCATAGGAAAAGCGAGAGTTCAACGTAATGGGTACAAAATCAGCAGAAGGTGAACGACGAGCTGCAAGCGGATACAGAGCCCAATACTTGGTAGGTGCAGCAGCAATTCTCGACGCGCTACAGGGCGAGGATATGGAATGGGTCCGAGTGGCCGATCCCGAGGCCGGTCGCGTGGATGACCTCCAAATCGCAAGCACTGCCCGCGTTGACGGTTACCAGGTGAAATGGGATCAGTATCCTGGAACAATCACACTACGTGACCTGGTACGCGGCACGGAAGAGGATCCATCACTAATTGCACAACTAGCAGATGGTTGGCAGCGGTTACAAAAGACGTATTCGCGTCGCCGGGTCGTTGTCCATCTTGTCACAAACGCAATCCCTTCTAAATCCACCAATACACGGATGCCAAAGACTGATGTCCCTCCAACGCCATACCACTTTGCCGCATTCATCGCACAAGCCTGGCATCCGGCGCGACGACGTGGCAAAGTGAATTCAGAAGATGAATGGGCGGCTGTGTGGGAGGAAATCCGCATCGCCAGCGGTCTCTCGTCCGACAAGTTCGCGGCCTTCGTGTTGGATTGTTCGCTCGACTTTCAAACACCTTCTCCCGAAGAAAACGTAGATGTGTTAGCCCTCTACAATCTCCTCTTTGCAACAGCCGCCGGACCTGAACGGATTATCGAACTTGGCCGGGAAGAGCTTTTGCGGCGGTTAGGCTGGACGCGACGCTACGAATATCATAGTAAGCACAGATTTCCAGATCCGCAGTTCTTGTACCGGCCAATCCAGAGCACAGTGGACGAGGTCAAGACCAAACTCGCGCGGTTTTCTGGAGGATACGTTGGCGTGTTTGGCCCACCCGGTTCAGGTAAATCCACACTGCTCTCACAGACACTCCGGAGCCTTCCGATTCGACTTGTCCGGTACTATGCCTATGTCCCTGAGGCTCAAGATCCATCAGCCTTACGGGGCGAGTCGATTAACTTTCTTCACGACGTCACGCTTCGGTTACAGAATGTAGGGGTTGAACGGAGTGAGCGGCCCGATCCCACCAACCGGGCTGCATTGCTTGATCTGTTTCACAAACAGATACAAGCACTCGGGGACGACTATGCAGCGACCAAGACCAAGACCGTGATCTTGGTTGATGGGCTTGACCATATCGCGCGCGAACAGCACCCGGAGCGCTCATTGTTGCGTGACCTCCCGCTTCCGGAGACTGTGCCTGACGGCGTGTACATTGTTGTGGGAAGCCAGACTGATGAGCTCGCCGATCTCCCGTCTCGTGTGCATCACGCCCTCAGTCAACAGGAGCGGCGGATACAGATGGAACGACTAGCCCGCGCAGACGTATGTGCGATTGCTGAAGAATCTGCGCCTGTTCTCGAAGCAGATGAACGCCAGCAGGTTTTCGAGATCTCCTCTGGACATCCACTCGCTCTGATCTATTTGCTCAAACAGTTGCGCCAAGCTGAGAATTCGGGGGAACGTGCCAGATTGCTTGATGAGGCAGTCCCTTACAGGGGCGATATTGAGGAGCAGTACTGGGGGCATTGGCGAGATATAGAAGATGATGATGCACTCGTACACGCACTAGGGCTGCTAGCCAGAATACGCGGACCGATTCCGATGGACTGGGTCGCAGAGTGGTTGGAAACAAATACACTCCGTAAGCTTCAGCCATTGCTGCTCCAGTATTTTGAGGAAGAAGGCCAGGATCGCTGGGTATTCTTCCACAACAGCTTCCGTCTCTTTCTCCAAGAGCGGACGGTAGAACTGTTCCCAGGTCAGACGGTAGAACGACAGAATCGAACATACCATCGCGAACTTGCCGAACGTTATAAAGCGTCGTCAGTGCCGTGGCGATGGGAAGCCCTGTATCATCAGTACAGCGCTGGGGAGTACAACGCCGTGGTAGCGATGGCCACACAAGAGTGGTTCCTAGAGCAGGTTGAGGCGCTTCGGCCACTTGATGCTGTCCAGACCGACGCTCGCCTAGCGCTTCAAGCTGCCGGGCGATGCAAGGATGTGGTGGCACTGGCGCGATTGACACTCGTGGGAGCAGCCCTGGATCAGCGGGCTTGGACACTGAAAGACTGTCCATTCCCCGATCTACTGCTTGAAGCGGGTAAGGCTGCGCTGGCAACTGAACACCTCCGTGACGGGAATCGCCTCCGCGTGGAGGAAGAGCAGGCACTCCGCCTCTCCACCCGTCTGCTCGAGTCGGGTCTGGGAAGGGAAGCGCGGCGTGTGTTTGAACTGGCTGAACCGCTGGAGCTTTTGTCTGGTCGGCCGATCTCTGACGATCACAACCGACCACAGAATTTATGGGATATCCTCCGTGAGTGGGTGCAGAGCGCGATCATTTTCCGGGGTGCTAAAGAGACTGTGCAAGTCGTTCGGCGAATTTGTATCGAACCCAGACAAATCGCTCTCAGGCGGTCTGGGGATCAGGATATCGAACAGACGAGCCTGAAACTTCAGAACAGATTGCTGTTTCAAGCGGCGCTTGCCTGTGCTAAGCGAGGCGATTGGGTGGCCTGGCAGATTCTGTTCGATGCCCTGGATGAGGAGAGAGACCGGCTGAATCGGTTTTTCATACTGCTCCGGTCCGCTGAGTGGGCAGACGAGACTGGCGAGGCAGATCGAACCTATGCACTTTTGCGCAAGTTGCTCGAGACACTAAAGCCAGAAGAGCATAACGCTGATGCGGGGCGTTGGCAAACGGAGATTCATCTCTCCGTGGCCGAACTTGCACTGCACGCTGCGAACGACGAGGCGATTGCCCGAACGTGGTTGGGTGGTGTTCCTCCGATCCCGTTGAGCGGTACGAGCTATTACCCAGAAAAGGATCCAACTCTTCACGAACTTCGATTTCGGCGCGCGCGACTTTTTTATCTCTTGGGTGAAACACGAGAACCCAGGGCGCTTCTCAAGGAAGCTGAGGCACAAACCAGCTTCGGTGATCACGTCAAGGATGATGAGAAAGCGCAGTGGCGCCAGACTGCACTGGCGGTTCTCTGCCTGGCCCGGTTATGGGCATGGGGACGTTTGGGCGACTGCATAAGGCCAGCCACATTTCTGCAAGAGGTGCGTTGGATCCTTGACCTCTTTGGACTGAAGGGAACACTGCAGCACGTGTGGCTCCACTTGATTGTGACGGGTGCTCGCGCTAAAGTGCTACGCTATGTGATAGCAGCGGCGGCTGCACATGGTGACGAGGTGGTGGTGGCCCTCAAGGAGGAGTTTGAGGCACGCTGGACAGATTTTGGCGAAGGCCCCTTGTGGGGAACTGACCTTCAACGTGAACTCACGCTCGCCTTTGCTGATGTCGGTGCAGGTCAGACATGGGCAAAAGCGCAACTCCACCGGATTGAACCAGCCATGCTTCAAGACCTGGAACCGTATAGTCGGGTAGAGGCCTGCGAGGCACAGGCAAAGGCCTGGCTTGCGCTTGGCGAAACTGAAACGGCGGTTGCAGAGCTTCGGCGGATGGTTAAGGCAGCAAGAGGTATTCTGGGTGAAAAGGATTACCAACTCCCTGGATGGGTCAACTG
>QMZE01000189.1 GCA_003663025.1 Archaeoglobales archaeon | reverse complement strand
CTACAAAAGATTTCCCATTAATTTATCCTTTGAGACCATAGAATCTTGGATCCTATCTTTCATCGCTCTGTATAACTTAAAGAGATGTCTATCATGGTGATGTCTTTTAAGTTGTCATCCTCTGCCTATGGATATGTCAACTTAAGAAAACAATTAGTTTAATTTTTTATTGCTATAAAGAATAGTCAACAACAATCAATCGGAATCTTATTATAAGGAATTTAGATGTAAATAATTAATGTTTTCTTAGCTCAAGTTGACACATCCCTGCCTATTTAGTGAACATTAGTCTCATAAAGGAGCGTAAGCTAACAGAAACTTGTTACCTATGTTAACCCTATTCAGATACTTCCTTGCAACCTCATAACATCTCTTAACTTGTGATCTTGGAGTTATAGGCAAATCTGAAAGTCTGTAATCTGGATGAAAAATTAGCAGACTGTAAGGTATATCTCTACTCAAATCAGCCAAAAATTTTGCAATACCCTCAATCTCCCTCTCATCAACGTAATATGGAACAAGGAGTGTTGTAGCAGATAGGACATCGGGATATTTATCAAATATCCTCTCAAAGTTCTTCAGAGTTTGCTCGTTACTCCTTCCAGTTAATATCATGTGGAGGTATGGGTTCCATGCCTTCAAATCAAACTTCACAGTCCCACCACTCTCATGACTAAGCTTAGATGCCTTGATTGCCAACGATTCCTTTCCAGCACCGTTCCACTCCCAACATATCATCACATCCCTCCTCTTCAAAGTTTCCCTACTGAACTCTATTGCAAATGGTAGCTGTGGTTCTGGTGAGCCACCAAAGTGACATATACACTTCACCCTCTCATTCATAGCCCTCTCAACCATCTCCTCAACATCCACAACCCACCCTTCACTCACGTTCTTGTGACTCCAGTTTTGACAGAATAGACAGTTGAAGTTGCAACCGTAGTAAAATACTGCCAAGTTCGTTCCCTTAAGCTTTGAGCCTTCACAAAACCAAGCATTACAGCAGTTCGTTGGAAGTGGATCCTCGTATGCATAGAGAACAGCTTTCTTTGAGCTTGTGAGTGATACGAGCTTACCGTCTTTCACAACCCTCAACCTACACAGACCAAAATCGTCAAATCCACATTCATTTGAACAGAGCCTACACTTAAACTTACCATCCCCTCCAATCTTCTCAAAACCCTCATGGATCTTTGGAACATAGCTCAAAGCCCTCTCAGTCCTGGCACAGTTTGGACATATTGGTATGGTATCCGTGTGAGTCTCATTACCACACACGACACACCTCACAAATCAAAATACTGCTCAAGTTTAATATTTTTTACAACAAAGGTTTATATCTTCTGACAGAGTTAAAAACATGTTCATAGTCGATAGGGTTACGGGTAGGGTTGTATTTGATACTCCCGTTGAGAGGGCGAGACAGAAGGCTGAGGAGGAACTTCTAAGTAAGGGTTACTCGAAGGAGGAAATTAAGGTCGACTACACGTTTAAGGTTGAACTTCCCGAGGGTTTTGCAAGTGCAATTGTAGATCTACTCGTTCAAATTGATGGAAGGAATGCTATTGTTGTAATGTGTGCACCTCCAACAGCCCTTGTTCCATACGAAAGATTATCATTGGCATGTGCGAGGGTTTTGAATGCAACCTATGCGGTGGCACTAAACCTTGATGAGGCAATCGTTATGAAGGCTAAGGATGGGTGTTTAGTCTGCAGAGATTTGAACTGCATACCTAACAGGGAAGATTTCGTATTTGAAGATTACGAGGTTCGTGATGTTGAGAAGGAGAAGAGGATAATGGTAGCCTATCTTAACGTTTTGCACTGTGTGGGTTGTAGAATTGAGGAACAAGGATAAGTGTTAAAATGCCTTGAAGCCATCTGATCTTATGAGGAAGATTGTTGTGGTTGACAGATACAGGTGTGCATACTGTGGTGCTTGTATATCGGTTTGCAAGTTCAATGCAAACGAGCTGATAGAAACCTTCCTTCACATTTACGATGATAGGTGCAACGGTTGTGGTATCTGTGTTAAGGTCTGTCCCATGGGTGCGTTGAAGGTGATAGAATGTTCGACGTGATCGTTGTTGGAGCTGGACCTGGCGGTAGTATTGCATCTAAGACATGTGCGGAGATGGGGTTGGATGTTTTGATGGTTGAGAAGAGGCAGGAGATTGGAGTTCCAGTTAGGTGTGCCGAGGGTATAAGCAAGGATGCCTTGGAGAGGTTTGTCAAGCCAAAGAGATCTTTCATTTCAAGGGAGGTTGTTGGAGCAAAGATATTTGCGCCAGATGGAACCGAAATAGTATTAAGTGAAGAGAGGGCTGGAAATGAGGTAGGATACGTTTTGGAGAGGAAGATTTTTGATAGATACCTTGCAAAGTTGGCTTCTGATGCGGGTGCTGAAGTTCTGGTCAAGACGACAGCCGTATCATTTGAAAAGAAGGATGATAGGGTCAGGGTTAGGCTTTTGAGGATGGGAGAGGAGTGGGATGTTGAGACGAAGATCGTTATAGGTGCGGATGGTGTTGAGAGTAGGGTTGCAAAGTTCTTTGGAATTGACACAACTCTAAAGCTCAACGAAGTTGAGAGCTGTGTTCAGTATCTCATGACAAACATAGATTTCGATCCAGACTACTGCCACTTCTGGCTTGGGAAATCGATTGCTCCAGGTGGATACGTATGGCTATTTCCAAAGAGGATTGGTGCAAACGTTGGAATTGGGGTAATGCCATCTCTGGCAAAGAAAACTCCAAAGGAGTATTTGGATGATTTTGTGAGCAAGAAGTTTTCTGATGGTAAGGTTGTTGAGTTTGTTGCAGGTGCTGTTCCAGTTTGCGGTGAGATTGAGACCGCAGTTTCAGACAACGTCATGCTAGTTGGAGATGCTGCAAGGCATGCGGATCCAATAACCGGTGGGGGAATTGCAAACGCAATGAAGGCTGGTTACTACGCTGGGATTGTAGCATTTGAGGCTGTGAAGAGAGGAGATTTCAGTGCAAGATTTTTAAGAAGATACGACAAGCTTTGGAAGGATGACTTTGGAAGGAATCTGGCAAGGAAGAGGAGGTTGCAACAGAAGTTGATTGACATGGACGATGATACCTTAAACAGGATATTTCACAGCATTCCAAGGAACATAGGTGAGCTTAGTGTTAGGGCTATCGTCCTTGAGATATTCAAGAGGAATCCAAAGTTGCTTTGGGATGTGAAGGATTTTATTTTTTGAGATGCTCTTTGAGATTCCTAAAAAGAAGCCTAATGTGCAAAAATTCTTGCTTTGTTGAAAATAGGTAAAAGATTTCGTTATTCGAAAATCATACATAAAAACGTTAAAAGGAATATTATAGTTGTTCTAATCTCATGTTGAAAAAGAAAGGATTTCGTAGTCTTAATACATCTAAAAGAAACTGAACCCAATTTTCACATGTTTGTTCGACAAAGCATTGATATTTATAAAAATTTAATCTATTTAAGCTTTTGCCTCTTATTTCTCTCCCCTAAAAAATTTAAATTGAGATTTAAACATGTTACGATGAAGAAGGGAACGGCAGTCCTATTGATATTCGTATCTACAACTCTGATATACTCAACACTCTTCAACGTCTTTGAAGGTGGAGACATACTCACATCCCTATACTGGACAATAATAACGAT
>QMZE01000188.1 GCA_003663025.1 Archaeoglobales archaeon | reverse complement strand
TCAACTATTCAAGGTTCTTTAGGAATGAGAGTCAGATCCTCTTCTTTACGCTTGCATTCGTTTATCTAACTTTCAGATACCTTGAGAGTAGGAAGTTTCATCATCTACTACTTGCATCAATCTCCCTATCCCTGTTTGCATGCTCAAAGGAGAACTTCTATCCAATCGTCCCCTTACTTCTGATATACTTCCTATTTGACATCAAGAAGTTCATTCCGAGACACGTAATCTTATCGATCCTGGCATTCCTCTTCGTTTACTTTGCACTCTACACAAACCTCTTCACAATACCAATAACGATTAAAGATTTTCCAGCATTCAAGGCGATAGGATACTGGAAGTATCAGCATGATATTGCAAGGATAGGTGGTCCATCCTGGTATTACATCCCTCTAATATTTTTATACGATCTTCCAGTCTTGATGTTGGGTATATATGCAATTGTAAGGTGGATTTTGAGGAGAGAAGATAACATCAGATATTTTTTGATCTACTGGTTCATTGTAAATCTTGTCTTCTATTCCTACGTTCAAGAGAAGGTTCCCTGGCTAGTTGTTCACATGGAGTTACCACTATACATGATTGCTGGAATCTGCCTGGGTGAATTGAGGAGGTTTAAAATTTTCACAACCCTACTAACATTCTCCTTCCTACTTTACTCCTGCATCCAACTCAACATTGTAAATCCTACAAATCCAGCAGAGCCTGCCTTGTATCTACCTACGAGTATGGATGTGAAGCATTTTAGAGATGAACTCAAGGATTTGAACATTTCAAAGATATGTGTTTTCATGTCTCCAGGTGATTACTGGCCCCTTCCATGTTACCTGAAGGATTTCAAAGTTTACTACTCTCCACATTTGGATGAGAGTTTTATTGAGAGATGCGAGGTTGTAATACTGAACGAATCAAACTTCCTAAAGGTAAATTTGAATTACACCAAGAAGGATGAGATCTGTCTGAGGAGTTGGGTTGGGTATGAGGATGTCAATCCCGTAAAGGTATTTGAATTCTTAATATTTAGGAGGCCAATGGGAAAAGTTCACAACTTCAATCACACGGTAATATTTAGGTGATACTGTGGAGTGGGAGGTTTTCGAGGTTGAAAGTTTGACAAGGAGTGTGAAGGTTGAAAATGGTAAGATTAAGGTTTTTGAGACTTGGAAAGAGAAGAAAGTTGGGGTTAGAGTTATTGAGAATGGTAGAGTAGGTTTTGTGACATCAAACGAGTTTGATAGAGATTTAATTGAAATTGCAAGGAAGATTGCAAGGGTATCCGAAGAGAGGTTGGATGTTTTTCCTGAGGGTGGATACGTTGGAGTTGAGGGTATATACGATAGGAGGTTTGAAGATTTGACTCCAGATGAAATTAAAGATTTTGTTGAGTCCATGATAAATCCTGTGGTAGATCTTGGTGTAAATCCAGCCCTGGGATCGATTGAATTTACAGTTGAGAGTGTAAGTATAAGGAACTCATTTGGGGCTGATTTGGGATACAGATCAACGTTATGTTCAGCATACTTGGAGTCTGTTTATGAGGATTCCAGTGGTTTTGAGATGGATGAGAGTAGGAGATTTGCTGACTTTGAGTTTGTTGGAAGGAGGTCTGCAGAGCTTGCAAGGGAATCAAAGAATCCAAGGAAGATTGAGGGTATATACAGTTTGATACTCTCTCCAATTGCTATTCATCAAATCTTGGCTCACACACTCTATCCAGCAATCTCCCTTGAAAACGTCTTGAAGGGTAGGAGTCCTCTAAGGATAAATGACAGTTTTGGTGAGATGACGATTTTGGATGATGGAACTTATCCATGTGGACTCTTCACAGCTCCCTTTGATGATGAAGGTGTTGAGACAAGGAGGAAGATAATATTTGAGGATGGATGCTTGAGATCATACATAACGGACTTTGGAAGTGCAGTGAGATCAAACTTCGAACCTACTGGAAATGGATTTAGGGGTGATGATCTGTATCCAGTTACATCTCCAACAAACGTGATACTTGAGTTTGGATATGAGACTGAGGAGCTTGAAGGTGTGTATGTTCACTCATTCATAGGAGCACACACGTCCAATCCAGCCAGTGGAGACTTCAGCCTAAAGACTATGAACGCATTCTTTAAGGATGAGTCAGTTTACGCCATGATATATGGAAACGTTTACGATCTGCTTGGGAAGATTGAGGCATTTGGAAAGGATGTTAGGCAGATTGAAAATACTGTGACGCCATCGATTGAGTTTAGGGAAGTTAGATTTGTTTGATTTTACAGACAAGATAATGTGATCAAAAATTTTAAAATTTTCAATGTGTTCAATAAGAGGAATAGAAAGTGGGGAATAAAGTTCCAGAATGAGTTTTTAGACATTAAGGGAATGGATAGAAGTCAGAATTTCATGTTAAAGGAAATAGATGTTAGACTGACCAATAAAGGAAGATTGTGGATTAAGATATCGTTTATTCTGCAAACGAGTGCTCATGTCTATGCGATGAGAAATAGAATTGTTCTTTCGTGAGATATGAGATTAAGCCTAAATTCATAATCAACTTGAAATTTGAACACGTTTCGAAAAGCTCAGCTATTATTTAAGTGTGATTATACGTGTCATGAGTCGATTGTTCATAGAGAGTTATGATAAATACTACGAATTAAACTCCTAGGTCCTAAAAATCACTAACCTTCAATCAAACCTCTTATTATCTTAGCAGTCTCAGCTGGATCTGCCTTTCCCCTCGTAACTTTCATAACCTGTCCTACCAGGTAATCCAAAGCCTGCCTCTTTCCAGATCTGTAGTCTTGAACGGCCTTCTGACAACTCTCTACAACCTCTCTACAAATCCTCTCCACCTCCTCCCTACTTATTGCAAACAACCCTTTGGATCTTATTATCTCATCCACATCCCCACCGTAATCAAGCTTAAACCTTATAACCTCAACAGCACCCTTCTCGGTAATCATTCCCTTCTTCAGGTAACTCAGAAGTCTTGCAAACTCCTTTGGCTTAAAAACATCATACGCAAATCTGAAATCTCTACCCCTATAGTTCAACTCCCCCCTGAGGATATCCACAATCCAACTCGCGGAGAGCTTTGGATCGATATCCTTGGCAACCTCCTCAAAGTAATCAGCCATAACCTTGTCCAATATTAACACCTTTGCAAAGTTATCACCAATTCCATACTGAGACCTCAACCTCTTCCTCTTCTCCTCAGGCATCTCTGGAAGAGTTCCTTTAACTTCCTCTATCAGTTCTTCGGTATAAATTGGGACAAGATCAGGCTCTGGAAAGTAACGATAATCGTGTTCCTCCTCCTTACCCCTCAGAGAAACTGTTATGTTATTAACCTCATCGTAGTGCCTAGTCTCCCTCTTTACAACTCTACCCATCCTAATCAAATTCTTCTGCCTTGCAATTTCATAAGCCAATGCCCTCTCAACACCCTTAAAGCTCGATATGTTCTTTATCTCAACCCTCCCACCACCTCTTATCGATACGTTTGCATCAACCCTCATGGCACCCTCCAAGCTACCATCGAATACGTCCAAGTATTCTAGAATCATCCTGAGCTTGCTCAAGAAAAGTCTAGCCTCCTTAGGTGAGTTCATAACTGGCTCAGTAACAATCTCAAGCAAGGGAACTCCAGAACGGTTGTAATCAAT
>QMZE01000187.1 GCA_003663025.1 Archaeoglobales archaeon | reverse complement strand
TTTCTCTTGGTAATTGAAATGCGTAACGATAGGTTGGCAAACGTGATATATGGAAGGTTGCTATCCAAATGTAGAATCAGAGATCTGATGAGAATGATTAGAGATAACCCAAGTGCAAACTTCTACATAATTGTATCGAGAGAAGATCCTTTGAAGGTTGAGATAAAGGTTGACAGGAATGGCGATTACAGATACGAGTATGGTAAGAGGCTTGTAATTCCAATTCCAAAGAGGTTTGCTGTTCTTGAGCCAGACGAAAACTACTTCAGACAAACCTTAAAGGCAAACATATCTCTTGCCGTTAATGGTGCAAAGGAGAAGGAGTTGCACGTATGATATGCAAGAGATGCGGAGGTAGGGGATACCTAGAAGTTGAGGAAGTCTGCAAAATCTGCGGTGGAACTGGGAGGGCAAAGAGTATCGATCCAAAGTTAACGTCAGAGCTTTCAAAGGAACAGATAGAGATGTTCATGAAGGGTATATGTGGAGCATGCAAGGGAACTGGGAGAACGAAGAGGTTAATTGTATGTAACGAGTGCAGGGGAACTGGGAGATCTGGAAGGTGCAAGGTATGCGGTGCTAGGGTTGTTGGAGATCACGATCTATGTCCAAATTGTAGAAAGAAACCTCACGCATACCTATTAAAGAACAGCTGTGGAATTGAGGACTTGAGATTAAACAGGGTTTACGTTGGAAAGGTTTTGGCTGTGACAGATATTGGTGTGTTTGTTCAGTTGAATAAGAGGTTGAAGGGTTTGATCCATAGGAGGAATTTGAAGTGTGATGTTGAAGAGGATGAAACAGTTCTCGTTAGAGTTACAAATGTGAGACCTTCGGGTGAGATAGATCTAAATTTGGAGAAGATGGATGATTACGTTGTCGTTGAAGTTGGGAAAGATGTTCCAACTGTTAAGATATCAGATCTTGAAAAATACCTTGGTAGGATTGTTGGAGTTAGAGGTAAGGTTGTTCATGTAAAGTTGACAAAGGCTACGGTATTCACAGTTATCGATGAGACTGGTAGTGTGAATGCAATGGCTTTTGAGGATGAGAGAGCTTATCCTGAGATAGACTTGGATGACGTAGTGTCGATTGTTGGAATAGTTAGGAAGAGGGAGAAGGTTCAGATGGAGATACTTGAGATGGAGAAGTTACTTGGAAGTGAAGCTTACGAGATTCAGAGATCTATTCAGAGGGAGCTTGAGAGGAGAAGTGAACCTATATTTAGAGGATTTTTGATTGAGAGTGAGATATTGGAGAGGTTGAAGGAGGAGATGATTGCAGTTGCAAGGGAACTTAGGAGGGCCGTATTTGAATCACGTCCAATAATAATAAGGCATCACTGGGATGCCGATGGTGTATGTGGTGGTGTTGCAATTGAAAAGGCACTTGTAGATTTGGTTGAGAAGTTCCATCCAGATCCTGAGGCTAAGTATTACTTGGTTAGGCGTAGGATATCGAGGGCTCCTTTCTATGAGCTTGAAGACGTTGTCAAAGATTTAGATGAGTCTTTGGAGGATGTTGAGAGGCATGGAGACAAGATACCAATTGTAGTTCTCATTGACAATGGATCTGGAGTTGAAGATGTTCCAGCAATAAGACAGTTCTTGACGTTTGGTGCGGATGTAATTACGATAGATCATCACTATCCAGACGAGGAGGTTGACAGATACCTCCTACATCATGTAAATCCATACAAGGTTGGGGGAGACAGCAACTACACAGCTGGAGTTTTGAGTGTTGAGATTGCAAGGATGATAAATCCAGATGTAGATTTAAAGCTGTTGGCTGGAGTTTCGGTTGTTGGAGATAGGGCTGAGGGAGATGTTGAGAGGTATGTTGAGCTTACAGGATTGAGTAGAGATGAACTTCAGGATATAGCATTGGCGTTGGAGTTTGAAGGTTTCTATCTGAGATTCAGACCCTCCTCATACATAATCCACGAGATACTTGGATTTGGAAGGAAGGACAGGCAAAAGACCCTTGTTGAGATGTTGTCAGGTTATGCAAGGGAGGCTATAGAATCTCAGGTTAGAACTGCAATGGAGGGTTTGAAGATTCAGAAGTTGCCAAACGGGATTGTTCTTGTTGCCTTGGATCTTGAAAACTATTCAAAGAGGTTCACATTTCCCCCACCTGGTAAGTTGACTGGTGAGGTTCATGACAGGATCAAGGGGAGATATGGCAAAGTTGTAACAATCGGTTACGGACCAGACTTTGCAGTTATAAGGAGTGAGGGTGTGGAGCTTGACATTCCAAAGCTCGTTAGGGAGTTGCAGGAGGAGGTGAATGCTGGGGTTGAGGGTGGGGGACATTTGGTTGTTGGATCAATAAAGTTTGTTCAGGCAAAGAGGAAGGATGTTTTGATGAGGTTGGCGAACAAGATCGGGTCTATTTGAACATTTTAGTTACTGTAAGTCCAAAATAAGCTACATATCCAACAGCAATCTCCCTGTAACCTCTGAGTTAAGTTTCCAGACCACTTACAAGATTGTTATATTTTGAGCACTAGTTTCGATAGCGATATATCTAAAGATGTTGTTGGGATTTTATGGATTTGGAGGAAATAAGGGTTGCAGTCTTAAGGATTGAGGGGACGAATTGTGAAGATGAGACAGTCAAGGCTTTTAGGAGTTTGGGAGTTGATGCTGAGGCAGTTCATCTAAAGCAGTTTTACAGCGATACCATCAGGGAGAGTGAACAGAGAAGTCTCTTCGATTATCACTGTCTGGTTATTCCAGGTGGATTTTCGGCTGGAGACTACGTTAGGGCTGGTGCAATATTTTCTGCAAGGATGAAGAGTGTCCTTAAGAGGGATCTTGAAATCTTCATAAAGGATGGATACCCAATCTTGGGAATTTGTAACGGATTTCAGGTTTTGGTTGAGCTTGGTGCATTGCCTGGATTTGATGAAGAAAAGCCAATATCTGACAAGCCAGAAATTTCTCTGACGGTCAACATCTCTGCAAGATTTGAATGCAGACCTTCACTCCTAAAGCATGAAAACTTGTGTGTATTTACAGATTTGCTTGAAGTTGGTAGTATTGTCATGTTCCCAGTTGCA
This sequence comes from Archaeoglobales archaeon, assembly GCA_003663025.1. Classification (GTDB taxonomy): domain Archaea; phylum Halobacteriota; class Archaeoglobi; order Archaeoglobales; family Archaeoglobaceae; genus Archaeoglobus_B. Next base: position 657 of record QMZE01000187.1, on the reverse strand, counting down.
CACGCTGAGGGTAGGATTGTGTTTCCAAGGGAGAGGGAAGATGAGATTTTGAACACACTGATTGAAAATGGACAGATAGTGTTTAGGTATGTGGATGAGAATGGTGAGTATGCAGGATACCCCTGGAACCCAAACGGTTCGATATACAACATAGCTGGTATATGCAACGTGAGTAGGAATGTTCTTGGGATGATGCCACATCCTGAGAGAGTATTCTGGGATTACAGGAGTGGTGGTTATGGAGATGGTGCCTTGATCTTCAGGAGTGTGATTGATTACCTTAGAAAAAACTTTTAAACTTTGGATTTAATCTCCAAAGCCCGTCCGCCATGCGTCCCCTGATTTGATGATGGGGGTTCCACTGGACGGGCTACAATCGAAACACTTATATAATTGTTACTTTGACACAAAGTCACAAACTAACAAGGTGATGGTATGTGGATAGGTAAGAGGATTAGGATTGAGAGAATAATAAACAGGGAAACGGGTAATACTGTGATTGTTCCAATGGATCACGGTGTTAGTATGGGTGCGATTGAGGGATTGAGAGATATGCCAAAAATAATAAACGCTGTTGCTGAGGGAGGTGCAAATGCAGTTGTCTTGCACAAGGGTATGGTAATTCACGGTCACAGGGGTTATGGTAGAGATATTGGC
>QMZE01000186.1 GCA_003663025.1 Archaeoglobales archaeon | reverse complement strand
CTGTTAGTTTTAATTCAAATCTTCCATGGTCTCCTTAGTTCAACAGCCTTCTTTATTGCATTTAGAAGTTCCTCACCTCTCAAACCCCTTGCATTCACATAAACCTTACTCATAAGACAAGGCTTTATCTTTCCATCTGACGTCACTCTAATCCTCGTGCAGTTCATACAGAACTCTCTGTGAAATGGTCTGACAAATTCAACTGCAAGATTCCCAAATACATACTGTCTCCTTGCATGCAGATTTCTCGTTATGACAACACTCGTAATCTTCCTAAATTTATCTTCAATTTTCTCAAGTGAAACGTAATAACAACTGTTTATAACCTCTATGAGCTGAAGTATAACATTTATTCCACTTCTGTTGAATTTGGATGTGAAATCTAACAACTCCCAAATCTCATCCTCATTTATACTCATGACAACCATGTTCAGCTTTATTGGAGTTAGTCCGGCATCGTAAGCTGACTCTATCCCATCCAAAACCCTATCCAATCCATCAACACCAGTTATAAACTTATACCTCTCTGGATTCAAGGTGTCCAAACTGACGTTTACCCTGTCCAATCCTGCCTCCTTGAGTTCGTATGCATACTTGGATAGGTAGTATCCGTTTGTTACGAGTGATATCTCTTTAAACCTTGGCATCTCAGAAACTATTTCAACTATATCTCTCCTGATTAGAGGTTCCCCACCAGTTATCTTAACCTTCTCAACACCCAATTTGTAAAAGACTTTGCATATCTCAACAATCTCATCGAGATCCATATCCTCCCCAACCTCACTCATACCCTCATTGTGACAGTATATGCAACTCATGTTACACTTCGATGTTACAGATATCCTGAGATGTTTTACAACCCTACCAAACCTATCCACAAGCATCTTGTGAGTTGATGGAATTATGTTTTAAATCCTTTAAGTTATAACCTTTGCTCCATCCTCCTCAACTATCAACGTATGCTCAAACTGGGAAACAAGACCCCCACCAACCTCAGTTAAAACTGGATAAGATCTCAAAATCCCCTGCTTAACAAGCCTTGCAATTATCACATCCGAGACATCTATCCAACGTCTTGCAAATGGTAAAGTCTTGTATTCATTAACTATGAACTCCAAAAACTCCCTTTCTCTCTTCAACCTCAACCTCTTAATTGCTACAAGTGAAAATATCTCACACTCCCCTCTCTCGACAACCCTACCAACTCCATCTGTTGCAAAAGGTTCAATCGCTACAACCATTCCCTCCCTAAGCTCAACCCCCTTCTCAACCCTCACGTTGTATATCGTTGGAGGTGCGTGTGCAATATAGGGCTCCAACCCGTGACCTGTGAGGTTTACAATTGGATTAAATCCAAACTCTCTTATCGTATCTTCAATCACAGCGCCAATCTCAGATGTGTTGACACCAGCATAAACTACATCGATTGCATTCTCAAGAGCCCTCTTTGCACACTCAACGAGATCATCATGATCTCCCAAATCTATCGTTATTGCAGTGTCTGCAATGTATCCATCTATGTGGGCACCTATGTCAATCTTAACAATGTCTCCTTCCTTAAAAACCCTTTCATCGTTCCTCTTTGGAGTGAAGTGGGCAGCATCACTGTTTATGGATATGTTACATGGAAAGGCTGGCTTCCCACCAAGTTCAACAATCTTACTTTCAACAAACTCTGCAACATCCAGTAATCTAACACCAGGCTTAACAATCTTTAAAACCATCTCCTTAACGTTCTTCAGTATGTCTCCAGCCTTTTCATACTTCTCAATCATTGCAAAATCATCGATAGATGTTAAATATACGTTGTGGTAGTTTTGCTACGATTGTGTTAAATTGGGAACTTACTTTCAAGGGTTTAAGAGTGGATACCTGTCAAGATGCTTTGAAGAATCTGAATGGTATGAGGGGTTGAGTGTTTTGAGAAGGCATTCAAGATAGATCCAAGATTTGTCAAAGCTTTGAAAAACAGGAGAATTGTATTAATATAAGTTGGAAGGTGTTAAGACAATTTGAAAAGGTCCCAAAGATAGATAGCATTGTAAGACATAATAGGGAGATGGTTGGGGTCTCATGGGTAAGTATTAATTTTTTTGAGGAAACTTGATACATGGGTGCAGACATAGGTGAGTTGTTTGAGAGGGATGTAGTTGATATGGAATACTTCTCTGGAAAGAGAATTGCAATAGATGCATTCAACACACTCTACCAGTTCTTGGCAACAATAAGACAGCCTGATGGAACTCCCTTAAGGGACTCACAAGGTAGGATAACCTCACACCTGTCAGGAATACTATACAGGGTTTCAAACATGGTTGAAGTTGGTATCAAGCCAGTTTTTGTATTTGATGGTGAACCTCCAGAGTTTAAGAGGGAGGAGATTGAGAGGAGGAGGAGGATTAGGGAGGAGGCTGAGATTAAGTGGAAGATGGCTTTGGATGTTGAGGAGGCAAGGAAGTATGCTCAGCAGGCTGTGAAGGTGGATGAATATGTTGTTGAATCTTCAAAGAGACTGCTGAGATTGATGGGAATTCCAATTGTTCAGGCACCATCTGAGGGAGAGGCTCAGGCTGCATACATGGTGATGAATGGTGATGTTCAGTTTACAGGTAGCCAGGATTACGATTCACTTCTCTTTGGATCTCCAAGACTTGCAAGGAATCTTGCGATAACTGGTAGGAGGAAGGTTCCAGGTAAAAATGTTTACGTTGAAATTAAACCTGAGGTTATAGATCTTGATAAGAACCTTAAGAAGCTTGGTATAAGCAGAGAACAGCTTGTAGATATAGCTCTTCTTGTTGGAACGGATTACAACGATGGAATTGAAGGTATAGGTGTTAAGAAGGCTTACAGGTATGTCAAAGCTTACAAAGATAAGGTTTTGAAGGTTTTTGGGATTGACGATGAGATCAGGGAGTTCTTTCTTAATCCTCCAGTGACAGACGATTACGAAGTTAGGTTTGATGAACCAGACTTTGATGGTATTGTAGAGTTTCTGTGTGAGGAGCATGACTTCAGTAGGGATAGGGTTGAGAGAGCTGTCGAGAAGTTGAGGACTTTGAGAGAGGATCAGCTCACGTTGGACAGGTGGTTTTGATGCATGAGATTGATGATGTGAGGTTTGGCGTAATAACAATCTCAACATCGAGATGGAAGAGATACGGATACGTTAGGGGGGTTGATTTTATTCCAATGGATGATGAGTCTGGTAGATTTTTGGTTGACGAGTTGAATGCAAGAGATTACATGCTCATTCCAGATGACATTTTGACAATTGTTGAGAGTGTTCTTTCGATGTTGAAGGATGTGGATGTCCTGGTAACGACAGGTGGAACAGGAATATCTCCAGAAGATTTAACAATCGAAGCGGTTAAGCCTTTGGTTGATAGGGAGATTGAGGGATTTGGTGAAATCTTTAGGTGGCTAAGTTATCAAGATGTTGGTGAGAGGGCAATTCTTACAAGGACGTTTGCTGGAGTTATAGATGAAAAGGTTGTTTTCTGTTTGCCAGGATCTCTTAATGCTGTCAAGCTTGGAGTTAAGATAATAAAGTCTCAGGTTAAACACATATTGATACACCTGAGGGAAAAACAACAATAAAACCGCAACATTCATAAGCATAAAAAGATAATTTCTGTGAGCGGGGGTTGCCGAGCCAGGAAAAGGCGCGGGGCTTAAGACCCCGTCCCGAAGGGGTCCGCGGGTTCAAATCCCGCCCCCCGCAT
>QMZE01000185.1 GCA_003663025.1 Archaeoglobales archaeon | reverse complement strand
TACTTCAACAGAGAGGAGATTGCAATTGTAATATTTGTCAATGCAATTGTCCACACGTTTCTGGATGTCATTCCAACGATGTTCTTAGGTGTTCCTGATGAAGACACTGCCGTCGCAATACTACCAATGCACGAACTGGTATTGAGAGGTGAGGGAATTTCAGCATGTCTAAACTCAGCATTCTCAAGTCTGCTTGGATTCCTAATTTCAATTCCCATCTTTCTGATGTATCTAAATATAAACATCGATACGAGTAAAATTGTCCCATTCGTTCTTATTGCCGTATCCATCTATTTGATTGCAAGTGAGAGGGAGTTCTTGGAGAGAAAGTTGAAGAAGTCTTTACAGGCTTTTACAATCTTTATTCTCTCTGGAATTTTGGGATACTCATGCTTTGGAGATCAAAACATCCTCCTACCACTCCTAACTGGTCTATTTGCATCCCCAGTACTTCTAACTTCAATCTTCAGTGGTGGAAGTGTGAAGACACAGGTTGTCAACTTCCAAAATCCATCGATGAGGGATGTGATCTCTGGAGCAATTGCAGGTTCATTTGTCTCAATCTTTCCAGGGATAAGTTCTGGAGTTGCCACACTAATCTCATCAATCCATCTGAGGTGTCATCGTAGGATTGTCTCAGCTATAAGCTCAGCCAACACTTCAAATGCAATCCTATGTTTTGCAGTATTCTTCTCAAGTGGGAAGGTGAGGAGTGGAGCCGTTTCAGCCTTTAAGGAGATAACGTTAAACTTTGATCCATACGACATTATAAAAATTGGTTTGATTGCATCACTCTCCGCAACTATACTTACAATTCTCTTTTCCATAATTTTTGGAAGGTTTGCAGAAAGGATAAAACCTTCAAAGCTATCCCTACTCGTCTTTCTATTCAACTTGATAGTCGTCTATACTCTAACCCATGGATACGGTTTACTCGTATTTTCAATTTCAACTGCGATAGGATTTCTGGCTGTGATCTTCAAGGTTAGGAGGATAAACTGCATGGGAAGTCTAATTGTCCCTACGATCTTAATCTACCTGATATGATTTCAGCAACCTTCTTACCACTCAGTAACATTCCACCAAATATTGGACCCATCCTAGGTAAACCATAGACACTTGCAACAGCCATACCCGTCACAAAGAGATTCTTATAGACTTCACCCGACCTCTCAACAACCAACCTCTCAGCCAGATCTGCATGCATGTAACCCTCACCCTCAACCTTGAAGGCTTTTGTCTTCTTTGCTGTAACCCTACACACGACAGCATCATGTCCAGTTGCATCTACGACAACCCTTGATGATATCACGAGGGGATCAACGTGCAAGTCACCCGAAGCACTCCAGTTAACTACAACACCCTCAACACCATCCTTAACTACAACATCCTCAACACACACACCGTTCAGTATCTCAACCTCCCTTGAAACAGCCTTAATCAGGGAACTTGCAAGCTCTATTGCATCTACAACGTAATGTTCCTCATCGTATCTCTCATAGCTCACATCAAAATCATCCAAAATTGATAAAACATCCTTCTGAACGACAATCTTGTTAAAGAACATACCACCTCCCCATATCCCACCACCCAAGCTAAGATTCTTCTCAATGAGACAAACGTCAAAATCCGATAAATAGTAGGCACATGTCAATCCACTGGGTCCACCTCCAACAACCACAACATCCACATCCAAACAATCCTTCAACCTCTCAAAGTAACTCTCGATGATTGCCCGAGTTATCCTTATCTCATCAACCATGCTTTGGCTAAATCGTCTGAAGATAAAAGTCTTACCCCCTCAAGTTTTAGGAGTTCAAATTTGATTTTTGATCCATAGCTAAACCCACCCAAACCACCCTTTGATACTACACGGTGACATGGGATCAATATTGGGGTGGGATTGAGATTCAAAGCTCTACCAACAGATCTGGGTGAAGTTTTTAGGGAGCGTGCAACCTCACCATACGTTAAAGTTCTTCCGTAAGGAATACTCCTAACAAATTTAAGGACAGATCTGACAAAGGGTGTGACGTTAATGTGAACCTCATAGATACAAAAATCAACCTCCTTCCCCTTGAAGTATCCCTCCAAATCCCTCCTCAACCTCCTCGCAACCCTCGACTCAAACGAATTCTCAACTGGATAATCCGAGAACTCAACTCTGCAAACCTTACGGTCAATCAAATAAACGTTTACAAACTTCTTCCACTCAACGCTCAACGACTCTATCATTCTTTGCAATCTCCCTAATCCTCTCTATACCACCAATCTCCCTTATAACGTCTGCAACAGACTTTGGAACATACCTCTCCCAATTCCCACCTTCAACCATAAGCCTTCTAATCTCCCTACCCTGAAGATGCTCTCTCCTGTAAAATCTCGTCCTAACGACATCGAATCCAGCTTCTCTGAATAACCTTATAACTAATGGGTTGTTTGAGAAGACTATTTCGAAAGGTGGAACCATCGATCTGACGTGAGAAACCCAGAGAGCATTTCTGTATATGTCTTCGAGTGGTATTATGTAAACCCTCCTCCTCAGATTTGGATCTATCTCATCCAAAGCCCTAGAAACCATCAAAATCCTCTCACCAGCTGTAAATGGATTCTCAATTGTGTGACTCTCCTGAGCACTTCCAATCCCAATTATGAGCTCATCCACCTCATTCACGATCTCCTTGACAATCTCATGATGACCAAGGTGGTATGGCTGAAACCTTCCTATGAAAAATCCCCTCATCCCATCCACCTCTCAACAAACTCCTTAGACCTAAGTATAGCTTCAACATCTCTAACCTCAATTGTCATATAACCCTTGTAGTCCCTTGGAATTACGTTGAGATCAACCTTCCCATCACCCAATGCTAAGTGGAGATCGCTTTTAAGGTCGTTGTCATGGAGATGGATATTCTTAACCTTGTCGAAGTGCTTTAGGAATATTTCATGACCCCCCTTACAGAAGTAGTGACCAACATCGAATGTTAAGCTTAGATCTGTGTTCTCAATCAAAAACTCAACTGCCAATCTAAGGCTCTCATCAAATGGAATTGTGTTCTCCAAAGCAAGAATATCAGCATTAACATCCTTTAGAAATCTGAACATCTCCGTAGTTATGACTCTGTAGTTGTGATCACTGTAAAGTTCCCTTGGGAATACAAATCCCCTTGCGGTAATGAAACCTGGGTTCCAACCTATGTGAAAGGTTACAAGCTTTGCATCACACTTCTCAGCAAAATCGATTGTCCTTCTCAACTCTCTATAACTGGATTCTCTCATAATCTTGCTTATCGATATGAAGTTTGTTGAGGTTGCTGGAGCATGCAGTAGGACTTCAAGTTCGTAGCAATTCTTCAACTCCAAAACATCATTGGGCTTCAAAATTTCAATTGAGTATAGGGGATGATCCATCAAAATCTCGATATGATGGAATCCATGTTCACTTGCAAATTCAAAAGCTTCTCTTGGATTTTGATCTATCGCAGGCTGAATTCCAAGCATCACCTATATAAAGATTTTGAGTTATTCAATTTTTTGGACAAAGTATATATCATCTGAAAACGTTTACACCTTAATGAGATTCATCGTTAAGAACTTTGGTCCAATTAAGTATGCTGACGTGACTTTGGGTGATTTCACAGTTTTCATAGGGCCTGGAGGAACAGGTAAGTCTTATTTGGCTTATCTGATCTGGATGCTTCAGAGAATGGAGCCCGATTGGGATACTTT
>QMZE01000184.1 GCA_003663025.1 Archaeoglobales archaeon | reverse complement strand
TCTATCTCATCCAAAGTTCTACCCTTTGGAACATTCAAAGCACCTATCAAAATATCTCCCACCCTAAGTTTTTCAGCATTGACGACCCTCAAATCACCATCGAAGATAAAAACACTGTGCGATTTACTGACCCTCACCCTCCAACCGTAGTCTGTTTCAATCTCCAAGATTTCATCGTTGTTTTCGTGTCTTATAACCTCAGAAATCTCGACAAAGGATGGGTTTAGGCTTTGATCGACACTCAGCACTTTGTAACCCCTAACCTTACTTCTTTCGTGAGGTATTGGATAGTCTCTCTTCTCTGGATTTACCATCAGGCTATCAACGAACTCTCCTATCTTAACGGGCTTAACGAATCCGTTCTTATCCTTAATTACGATCTTCTCGTTGTAATCCAAGCTCAGCTGAACGGCATTACATGGAACGTTCTCCTCCCTAGCCCTCCTGAGCATCAACCTGATCTGTTCGAGTGTTGGTTCGTATATCGGTTGTCCCTCCTTGGCATAGAAGAAACAGTTGCTCACAAGAATTCCATCTGAAACTACAAAGCTGTGATGTTCGTTTTTAACTTGCAGATCATAGACATGACCTTCGTAGTCTTCAAACTCTATCTTCGCTATTTCGTCAATGATATAATCCTCAATCTTTTCAATTCTTGTGTGTCTATTTTTGCCCAAAGTTTTTAGTCTGTCTAAATGATTCTCTCTTAAATCTACGAGACTTACTAACTTTACCAAATCTTCTCCACCTATTAAGTCGTAATTAGCACCCTTGAATTTTTCCTTCTCAACATTATAAACTCTTGCGAAAACTCCTAACGATGCTAAGAGGTAAAGCAAATCTCTTATCAAACCTCTTGAAACACTTGCCATGCTCAGATGCCTCTTACCCTTCACGACGTATCCATCGCCGTTTAATAACCCGCTGAGTAAAGACAACCTAAGTTCAAGTGGAAGGTCTAAAAATATTCTCGGTAACCTCTTGTTTTTGGCACCTTCGGGAATTCCTAAAACGTATTTAAACAGCAGTCTGATCAACCTACTACCTAAAACCAACTGCTTAGCTTTGTCGTTTGCTTTAAGCACACTGTGTGGTAGATTTAGCTTACGCACGATTTCAAACAACTCCCTCTCCGCATCGTTTTTGCCAACATTAATCCTAACGTCTTTGTTGGTGTAGTGCCCATCCGAAACAAAGTATCCAACGAGCTTTGAAAATTCTGGTGTAATTACAAAATTCGATGGTATCGTATATCTTGTAGCATCTCTTCTAAGCTCATAGCTACCATCAAGATCGATTTCGTAGAAAACGTTAAGTGGAATATACCTTCTCTCCCTCCAGCTGTAAACTATGCTTCCATACCTCTTTGACAACCTTGTATTTACATCTACACCCCTAACAAACGTCATCCTTTTCTCATTTGTCGGTAGAACTCTAAATTCCCTTAGCAGATTTAAAGTTCTCCCGTTAACGTTGAATCTCAACAATGACAAAACCCTATCACCAACCTTGAGCTTACCCGCCTCTCTCCTGAATAGAGAACCGTTCTGATAGACGAATATCCTATGTTCGGGCGTAACCCTAAGAACTCTACCAGTTTTGGTCGTTATTCTAACGATCTTGCCCTTGTAAAATCTCTTGAATACTTTTTCAACCTTACACCACTCCGCTTTGAAATCTTTGAAAGACAGAACCTCTAAGCCATCAACGAAAGCGAATCTTCCCCTAATTCCATCAACCTCGACCTCGTGATCGAATTTGCAATCTCTCGCCAACTCCTTGAATTTCAAGAGTTTAACCTTGCCATTCTTTCTAATGAGAATCTCTTCTTCTTCTGGCAGGCAATACCAGCAACTTAGGTTGCAACGATTCGTAACGACTACGTTCAACAGACACGTGTGCGAGTGATGCCTCTTGCACAAACCACACTCAAACGGACATTTTGCTCCACTACTGTCAACATGGTAACTCTTCAAAACCTTACCCTTAAAGAACCACCTCCTAAACCTCTCAAACGTATCGAAATCTTCATAGTAAAGCTCGGTAATCAAACCCTCTGGACACCTCTTTGTAATCCAAACCTTACCATCCCTCTCCCAAACAACTGCTGGAACAACCTTCCTACTCTCAGGACACAGTGATTTTGTTCTGTGAGGTAGTGGTTCTCCGTAACCTACACTCGAACTCTTCAACAACTCCTCAAAATGTTCCTCGTCAATCTCGGGATACTCAACAAGGTCTCTAACTTTTCTCATGATATACTTAAACTCCTTGGCACCTGTTGGGACTCCTGTGTATATGAAGTCCATGTGTTTCAAAAACACAAAAAACATAAAGTCTTTTCTATCTTACATTTAAATCTCTCGTTATGACAAATACAACCGAGTCCAACTCATTCACAATATCAAACTTCACATCCTCCCCTCTCAAGGCTTTGAGTATTATTTTACCTCTACTCCCACACCTAACCTCACCAATCCCCCTTCTTATTCCAAAGTAGATCTTACCAATTGCACACTTGATTATAAAGATGTCTCCAGCAAGTTCCTCCCTTCCAATTCTCTTTGCAATCTCCTCGGCCTTATCAAAGGCATGCATGTAATTTACAGCATTTATACCAAAGTTCCTAAAGACTAAGAACCCCAAGGCACCAGACTTCACGTAATCTTCAACAGCCATATCAAGATTTCCCTCCCTCTCAAGTATCTTCGCCCTGAGGAAGTGATACTTTGCCTTCAGATCTGGTGGAAATTCGGACAGTCCTTCAAGGGTGTTTAACATTTTCTTGGCTTCCTCAAACCTCTCGTTTGCTATGTATATTGAACACAGGTTGTTTAGTGCAGTTATCACTCCTTCAACATCGTTTATCTCATTGTAAATCCTAAGAGCTTCCTTGTAGAATCTTTCAGCCTTCTCAAAATTTCCACCCTTCGAGTAAACAAATCCCAGGTTGTTTAAGATGGATGCAACCCTCCCCATCCTCTCAGGCTCAAGCTTAGCCTTTGAGTGTTCAATCCTCAAGACATCCATTAGACATCCCTCAGCCTTTTCAAATTCGTTCAGATCGAGATAGAGTGATGAGAGAATTAAGAGAGCATTCTCAGTTATCTCATCGTCATTTGAAATCCTCAGACAATCTTTCAAAAAATCCTCAGCCTTCCCGTAATTCCCCTTAACATAATACAACTTTGCAAGATTGAGCATGACACCTGGCAACCTCTCATCTCCCAATTCCTCATACATCTTGAGGACACGTTTGTAGTAACCTTCAGCCTCCTCATACCTCCTTAGAACCATGTATAGGTTTCCCAGAGTTCCAAACAATCTATCTACTTCTTCAACCTTACCTATAAGCTTCTCACCAACAAATATTAACCTCTCAACACATCTGTGCCTACCGTATATCCTGTTAGCAGTTTCCATAAATATCTCGAAGGACTTTTTGTAATCTCCAGCCATGAGATGGTGATAGGACTTTTCAGTACAGACATCGAGATCTTCTTTGAGACACTCGTAATATTCAATTGCCTTCCTGTGGTAATCAACATCATCCCTTAAAATCAAATCCCTAAAGGTTTCATCTATGAATAAACTTCCTCCAACCCTCTTAACGAGTCCCAAATCCAAAAGCTCACCTATGAGATCCAAATCGTAAAATCTCTTTGCAACCTCAATTTCTATTGGAAGTTGTATGACGGACAAACTCTCTATAACCTTCAAGACTCTCTCGTCAAATCTCCTATATATTGCCTCCCT
>QMZE01000183.1 GCA_003663025.1 Archaeoglobales archaeon | reverse complement strand
GCACAGCCTACACCTAAACCTATGATATCTCTTTGGAATTCCACCCATCCCCAAGTACTCTATCAGCCCACTCTTCAACATCTCCTCTATCGTATATTTTGAGAGTAGCTTGTGCTTGTCTACTTTCATACTCTCCTCCTAGCCATTTCCAAGAACTCTGCCAAGCTCAAGCCCATAGCGGTCGCTTCCTTACTCAACAACTCGTATACTGCTATCATAATTGCCGTACTCCTGTCCTTGAATACTCCCTTCTCCACAAGATCGTCAATCTTGTCCAGAGTATCCTCATCTATCCTTATCGTCACTAGCTTGGAATCGTGCATTTTGGGACCGAATACCCTTCTTCTTAAAGTGTAGACTTGTGAATATAGCCTACTCACTTTCCTCTCAAGCTCGGTAATTGCCCTCCTCAAACTCTCGACTTCCTCTACTACATTCCTACCCACTCGCTATCACCTTGAACCACCAGTTCTCCTCAAGCCAATCCGGCTCCTCATCCCCCTCATAGTATTCGTAGTATTCACGATATGGATCTTCCCCTGTCAGTTCAACATAGCAACTAAGACAATACCACTTTCCATTATGTTTCCAGAAGGTCTCTCCATCTCTTTGCTCCTTTCCGCACCCTGCACATTTCAACCTCCCAGTTTTTCCCTCACCCATCTACCTCACCTTAAGATACTTCATTACGAAGTCCACTACCTTCCTCTCCTCACCCTTCCTGAAGATAACCAATTGCTTCTTTACGAATCCACTAGGCAGTATGTCATCGTAGATCACTAGATAGTCATTCTTCCTAATCCTTATTGTTATTGACCTACTCACTTCTTTAGCCTCCATACGAACTCACCCATCCTCACATCTATACATTCGAGAAGATCCTTGTTGGAGAGTGCTATGAGACTCCTCCTCAAATCCTGAAGCTTATACCTACCATACCTCCTCCTGTAAGCCCTAACCACATCAGACGACGAAAAAGTACCCTTGTTTTCAGCCAGTTCTTTGCATACCTCATAGAGCTTTGCCTGGAATTCAGTGAGTATGGCTATTTTGTGTCTCTTCATGGCATGAGAGATTAACGTGGCCGGTGATGTGAACTTCCTCTTACATACTGGACAGACGTATACCCTCTCAACCTTCACTACCTGCACTCCCACCAACCTCCTCAAAACCCTTCTCGGTGATAAACAGTCTAACCCTAGACCCAGCCCTCTTCCATCTGTGGAACCAAAGCCTAGCCTCTATCTCCTCACTCTCTATGTCTGGTTTATAGAGTTCAATAGTCGCATAGGGCAGATACTCGAATGGAGCTCCTCCGTAGAATGGATAAGTCCTCCTCCTTTCCTCTTCAGACATCCCCCTAAATGATCTTCTGATGTTCACTACTGTAGCTACACAGTTGTAAGTTCCAGCTAATCTGATTAGTGTGTACACTTGGTCTTCAAGTTCTGGTCTCAATTCCCTAGCTACGAGTAACACTCGATCTCTGGGGACTCCCTTCCACTCCCTACGGTAAGTGATCGTTATAGGGTCTACTGATATCAAGAGTGGTTTCTTATTCTGACTGTCTAGGAATTCTGGAATGTCGTAGAACAGTAACCTACTCTGAGTCTTGAACGAGTATGCAGTGTACACGTATAGCCTATTCTGTATGTCCTCAAAGTCCACATCATGAGCCTCACATATCTGGATAAGCCTATCGATAGAGAAACCCCTGTCAGTGTTGATGATTATGAAACAGTGTTCTGGTCTCAACTCACCCCTCCTCTTCTTCTCCTTATAGATCGAGACTATAGCAAGGTAACTAGCCAAGGTCGTTTTTCCTGCTTTACCGGGGCCGAATATATGAAGTAGCTCCCCCTCTAGGTATCCTCCGAATAGTCTATCTAGTGCCCTACAGAATGTAGTGTACATGCTAATCCTCCTCCTTATAGTCTAAGATGAGTAGTCTGATGACTGCGCCCATCGATAACCTCTTCTTTTTTGCTATCCTCTTCAATTCATTATAGAGAGTCTCATCGAGTTCAATAGTCAATCTTTTCTTCTTTGTTTTCCTCCTCAGATACCTTAGTATAGTCGTCTTTAGGTATTCCATTTCACTCTCACCCCCCTCTTCGTCCTGTGGACTAGTTTCCAGAGGGCGTTATCGTAACCACAACGAGGACAGTGTATGTAGAGCCACCAGTACTCAGGATCCCCATGAGGATACATCGAGATAATGAGTTGTAGAGGTCTATGACAGACAATACATCTGAAGACCTTCTCCCTATACTCCCTTCTTATCATCCTTAAAATTACTGGCAAGTCTTCAGTCCTGACCCTCACTTCCTCTCCCTCCTGTGGAGCAGGTAAAGTACGAGAGCTCCCATAGCGATTGTAAACGGTACTGAGATGTATCTGCATGGGCACTTTACTGCGGCATCTATGGCAATTGCTATTGTCACCAGTAGGACTAGCCCCTTCAATACCTTACCCATGCTCTCCCCCCTCCTTTTGCAGTAGGTACTGGATGATCAGGTTCCTTATGATCGCAGACATGGTCATCTTCCTCTCTCTAGCCATCCTCTTCAGTTCGTTGTATAGTGCCTCCTCCAGTTCCACATTTACCCTCTTCTTCATTTTCTCACCCCACATAATTCTACACATAATCCTATATAAATCTTTATATAGAAGATGATGTAAAAATACGTGGTGAGAACTTGAGCCAAGAGGGGAAGAAGATTAGGTGTCCCTACTGTGATGCCATAATGAGCTTTCAGGACTGGGACTACAACGATGAGATTCGGCTAAACTTCAAGTGCCCAAAATGTGGACTAGTACTGCGTTTGTTCTTTGGGGACAAGTGGATTATCAAGAACCTACTTGAGAAGATGGGGTACAAGATAGAGGACGAGAGACTGGAAGAATTATGGGAGGGGAAGGTGAAAGCGTGAAGGTTACGAAGAAGAATCTGGGTAAGGTTGTGGAGAAGATTATGAATAAGGTTATTGGGGAGAGGAGAGTAGTCTACTTCAATATCGGCTACTGGGATCTTGGCGGTGTCAGCCCGTGCTTCTTCAGTCCGATAGTTCTGGAGGGTAAGAAGTACCACATGTTCATAGACGACTACGAGAAGATACTAGTCCTATTGCTCTCACATCCGAAGGTGAGGGAGATAGAGTACGATGAGAAGGAGGGTTGTGTATCGGCATTCTTTGACGTACCAGAGGAGTACTGGAAGGAGGAGGATGTGGAGGAACTTGAAGAAGAACTCTTCGAGGAGGATGAGGAAGATGAGTGATTGGTATAGGCTCCTCTTCATCTATCACCATCACATAATCTTTCTACACCACGACATCTCCCTACTAGACGGTCTACCATATTCACCTACATGGTTCAGATTCTTTAAAGTGGTATGGCTCTGTGATGATGATACTGCTTTTCGTCTCAGTATGAAGATATGGAAGAGGGAGTGGGATAGAGTACGTGCGGAGGAAATCCCCATACAGATCGGTGGTTATGAATTCCCCTTCAGTAAGGAGGTGGGAGAGTGATTGTTGAATTGTTGTATGAGGATAGACTAAAAGAGTACTTAGAGAGATGGAGGGAGAGGTTAGAGGAGGAGAACATAATCCATGTCACGGAACTAATCTCATGCCCTCTGAAAATAGAGTATTTAATGAAGTACCCAGAGGTTGGTAAGGGTCAGTTGTTGAATAGTACATTCTTGAGTGGCATAATAATGCATAAGGGACTAGTCCAATTTCTGAGAGAGCATAGTAAGTACACTGTCTTAGAG
>QMZE01000182.1 GCA_003663025.1 Archaeoglobales archaeon | reverse complement strand
TCTCTCGCTTATGCTAAAGGTTCTCTTAAACTCCTTTCAAAACGTGTTCCATTGTACGGTGATTATTATGCTGTTTATGTTCCTGAGGATTACTCCAAGTTCCTTAAATTCATGGGTTTTTCGCCTGATGATGTTTATGCCAGTATTTGGGTTACTAAAGCCTGTGCTCATCTCCAATTTGATGATGGTTCTACTGAATCCTTAGATTTCAACTATGTTTCCCGTGTCTTGGCTTCGAAATATCACCCTCTTAAAGGTATCTTTAAGGGTTCTCAGGAAGCTAAACGCATTCTTAAAGATTTATTTGTACTGTCTGACCTTTTAGAAGGTAATCTTTATTCTAATCGTTCTCAGTCTGAAACTATTCATAATCTCTTACCTCTACGTCCTGTAGTCTTAACAGCACCCAAAGATATCAGTCAATTAATCTGGAATCTCCAAAAAATCGGTGATGATTCTGCTTTTAAATCATTCAAGAAAGCTGGAGCTAAAGCAATCAGACGTTTTATTAAGTATCTTGCAGAATCTGAAAAAGTACCTACCTCTAATTTGGTTGATGGGTTTATTCTGAATGTTCATGTTGTGGGTGATTCTAATCCTTTTGTTCCTCACTATCATGTTCATGCCTTGCTTGTTCTTGCTGTTTACAATAAGTCTGAGAATAAATGGTATCGCCTAAAGCCTATCTGGGGAGAGCCTGAAATTGAAAAACTTAGGGAATTGTGGACTGAAGAATTAAAACGGGCTTTTGGTTCTCTCGTTCCTTCCCATAAAAAGTTGGATGTTTGGGCTGGAGATAGGTATTATTCTCTCCCTATTGATATCGCTTCCGTGTTCTTTGAAATTAAATATAATGCTCGTAAACTCTTTGTTTCTTATGCTCAATACTATGCTGTCCATTCTTTCAGTCCTGATGATGTTACCGATTCTGATTTTGTTAAGTTCGTTTTCAGCTATGAAAATCGGACTGAGCGTTATGGTTTTATGAAGAATGTTAAGCGTTATCTCTCCTCTCTTTGTGAACTTCTTGTTTCCTCCCGCTTATCTGAGATTGATGAACTTCTGAAACTTGCTGAATCTGATTTAATTTTGAGTGGTGATACTATGAGTGAGAAATTGAAAAATAGTATTGAGGAACGGATTAAGGTTTTGAGAGAGGAAAAAGAACGGTTGGAATCTAAGGGTTTCGAATATCTCTATCAACAGGCTGAACAGAAAGCTGAAAAGTTGTTATCTCGTGAGAACATTACTCATGAGAGAATTATCAATTTGCTTGATACTTTATATTCAGCTCAGGGTAAAAGAATAGTTGGCTATGAATTTGAGGTAATTGAGGATGATGTTCCTTTGTGGAGATTTCTTGATGAGCTTATGTCCGTTGATGGGTCTCCTCCTCCACTTATCTTAATTGGTGATAGGCATAGGTCTGTTGAGCTTATCCTTTTGGATAATCAAATTCTTTAACCTCACTTCAAATACTTTCTTGGTATATATCATACTTTTGGGGTATTTGATAGTATCCTGTATACCTCTAAATTCCTTCTAAGTACATTGTGTACTTTAAACGCACTTACTGTACTTTTGCACATTATATACATTATTATGCATTATATTCAGCATGTGCAGAATATACATAATCTACATTATCTTTTATGCTCTGTATTCTACTCTCTCCTACTTCTCACTCCTGTAGTTTTTCTGGGGTTTCCCTCTATGTTTCATAGTGATTTTATAGGGTGTTTCATTATATTTTCTTATTATGTCTATTTAAACCCCTCTTACCCAATTTCTCTCAGAGGTGGATTTCCGCCTCTTGGAGATGCTCCCATGTAATAACTTTGTATCAACTTTGTTGTTATCTCTATTTAAACTTCCTCTCCTATCTCCTTCCAGAGGTGGAAATTCACCTCTTGGCTACGTCTCAAATGCTAAAATAAGATAGGTGGTTTAAATGTTAGAAGTCGTTAAATTGAAAGGTGGCTTTAGCTTTAGAGGTAACTTCCGCACTAAGAATATTTGGCTTACTACCTTAGAAGACTTTGAGAAAATCTCTCAAACTTTCGGTGGTGTATATTCTCAGGAAACCACTTCAAAAGGCGTTCTACACAAATTGTACGTTCCTGACTTAAACATCTTGTTTTTGTACTTAGAAAAATGAGAGGTGTTGGAGATGGTATCCTTTTATGAAAATGAGAAAAAAGATTGGTTTTGTCTGCATTGTGGCAACACTTTCGTAAGTGATAAAGACGCACCGAAATGTCCGAATTGTCAGCGTAGGAAAGTTATTCCTTTCGACCTTCTTAAATCAAGTATTGAGAAATACAAAGATAAGTTGTCTGAGTTGAACCTTCTGCCAGAGTCTTTCAGTGCTGAAGAAGAGCTTGTACTCCCTGATGATTTCGACCCTGAGAAAAATGAGAGCGATAGGTTAATTCAGGAACTTCTTGAAGATGAAGAAGAAGAGCCTGAAGTTGAGCCTGAACCTGAACCTGAATTTAAACAAAAAGTTAAAGAGAAAGTTAGCGGGGTTCCAGTTCCTGCAATACCTCTCAGATTTTTGGGTTTCGTTCTTCTAATTGGTTTAATCTATTTCGCTTGGAAAAAGGGTATTATTCAGAAATTTCTTTCAAAATCTAAATCCTCAGAACCATTGACAGAGGATAATTCTAATCCTTTGCTGGAAAAGGTTCGCCGTAACCTGAACCGTACCCCTGTATGAGGTGGTTACTATGCCAGAAACTCACCAAAAACAGAATCAGGTTAGCCGTTGGAAACTTGTTTTTTCCATTGTCCTACTCCTCATTATTCTCTACACTCTCTATAAAGCTCTTAAAGCTCATCAGAAACTTATCCTTATTGACCCAAGTTATGGTTTTAGACTTCTTGACAAAACCATGAGTGCCGTTATTGATAACTTTACATGATAACCGAAAACTATTTAACACCCGATGGTGGATATTAATATATCAGGGGGTTCACTCCATGCCTGCATATAGCAAACGGAAACAACAGATACTCAAATGGTTTGAAGACAACAAAGATGCAGTAGTTACTCCTCGTTCTCTTTCTGTTCTCTTAGATATCCCCCATGATACTGTTAAACACCTTCTCAGAGACCTATGCCAAGAAGGGAAGATTATACAAATCAGTTATGGTCTTTATGCTCATCCTTCATTCAAATCATCAAAAAAAGATAGAAAATAGAGCGGGTTTAATGGGGGTTCACTCCATGCCTGCACCTCAGGTACCTTCAAGTACCCTCAGGTGATGCCGTGTGAGTATAGGTAATCAAAATATAAAGCCTTTGCCATCCACAGGCATTAACTTCTCATTTGCTAAGGGTGAGGCTCTTAGGTTAGGCTCACCTTCATCCTCTCATCCTGCTGGTTCTTCTCAGTCCACCCTCGGGGTTTATGTTCAATATTCCACAACTGATAAGGGTGAGCCATCTAAGGGTGAGGCACTTAGCCATAGTCTCGAGTCTTATCATAGGTCCTCATCAGTATATGGTAAGGTTCAACGTGATGGGTATAGGCAAGTAGGCAAACTCAGGTTTAGCTACCGTAAGTTTTGGAAAACCGTTAGTACTGCTAGGCGTGAGCTTTCTAACCCTAACCTTTCTCAGTCTGAGATTCAGTCAATTTCCTCAGAATTGGCTAACTCTCTCGCTTATGCTAAAGGTTCTCTTAAACTCCTTTCAAAACGTGTTCCATTGTACGGTGATTATTATGCTGTTTATGTTCCTGAGGATTACTCCAAGTTCCTTAAATTCATGGGTTTTTCG